>JASLRP010000153.1 GCA_030743915.1 SAR202 cluster bacterium
TACACAGAAGGTCAGACACTGTTTGAAGACGATTTCGAGGGAGGCATCGCCGAAGAGTGGAAGATAACTGCCAGCGACTTTGTTGTCGAACAGGACCGGGACGGCCAGACCGTGGGGTATTCGAAAGGTGATTTTGCAGAGGGCGGAATCTACATAGACAACATTGCATTGGAGGATTTCGCCCTTGAGTTCAGATCACGAATTCGCGCCACCGCCCCGGACCAGAGACTGACAGTTCAATTCTTACGAAACGTCCCGTGGGACGAGACGTTTGAAGTCCATCTCAATACAGATAATTCAAATACGAACGATTCTATTGGCGCTGATATCTTCAACGAGACCAATCAAAGCGGCAGAAATGTGTCATCCAAAATCGCGTCCGACCAAACCTTGATGCTCGAACTGGACCGATGGTACGCGATACGGGTGGAGATACTTGGCCCTAACATTGTGGTAAACCTCGATGGGGAAACAATACTCAGCGCCACCGCCGAATCGCCGATTGAAGCTAAGCGAGTGGGCTTGGAATCCCGAAAAGGCCTGAGTTATTACATCGACGATGTGCGCGTGGTCGAATTGTTGCTTGAAGCAGATGGCCTCGTCGCTTACTGGCCCGCGGATGGCAATGCCGATGATGTCGTAGGAGGCAATCATGGAACATTGCGAGATGGCGCGAGTTTTGGAGATGGCGTAGTCGGCCAAGCGTTCAGTTTTGACGGAGTCGATGACTACGTTGAAATTCCCGCGACCGCTAATCTGACACAGGAAGGAACTACATCTCTTACTGTGGCAGCATGGATCAAAATCGAGGAGCCATGTCACGGAGTAATAAATGGAAGGCCGCATTGGGTTTTGCATTGGCAGGGTTGCGGTCGTTCTCTCCCAGTGAGATTGGGGTTTCATATTGGAGCAGAAGGTGGTTGGTCGCAAGTCGATTCTGATACAGCAGTGGATGGCGAGTGGCACCATTGGGTCGGCGTGTATGATGGGAGTAGCCAAAAACTCTATTTAGATGGCGCATTAGATATTTCTGTCGTACACACCGGCCCAATTATCGGGACAGGAGATGGTAATCCTGATTGGTTGACCATTGGCAAAGATTACCATCCCGTATCGATGGGTAATTCATATGCAGAGGAAGGCAGATATAACAGTGGCCTAATAGACGAAGTCAGAATCTACGATCGCGCCCTCACCGCTGACGAAATCAAGACGCTCTACGACGAGGTCAACCCGATGATGGAGGCTTCGTCTGCTACAATCCCGTCCTCTGAAGGCCTAATAGCCTACTGGCCTGCGGATGGGAATGCCAATGATGTCGCAGGGGGCAACCACGGAACGCTGCAGGCTGGGGCTTCATTTGCGGATGGAATAGTCGGCCAGGCGTTCAGCTTTGATGGAATTGGGGAATATGTTCGTGTTCCTGATGTTCCAAGCCTGCAACTCACCGCAGACACACCATCCACTCTCAGCGGATGGATTTTTCCGGTAGACATGCCTCCAGATCGGTTTGTGGCGGTGCCTATCGAAAAGGATTACTATTTTGAGTTGTTGTACCAGACTGGAAATAACGCCTTGCGTGCCCACGTCCATAACGGCACTCACTGGATATACATCGACACGCCTTACGATCTTCAATTGAATCGGTGGACACATTTGGCTCAAACATGGGACGGAGAAACGCTCAGGGTTTACGCGGATGGCGTATTACTTGGAGCCGGGGCGACCCTCGGCGTTTCCTATCAACCTGTTCCTGACGATGCTTCCCTAGATATCGGAAAGCACATTGAGACTACCTTCTCTGGACTGATAGACGAAGTCAGAATCTACGATCGTGCGCTCAGTGATGAGGAGATCAAAGCGATGTATGACTCAGTTTCGCAGTAATGCCTGATGTATTCAAGATCGCCGACATTCTGGTTTCTCATGCCAAGCGAGCGCATGGAGAAGATGTCGCCATAATCTCCTATTGCGGCTCCTACGCTACGGGGCAAGCGTCGCCCACATCCGACCTGGACATCTACTACATTCCCGACGACGGAAAGGCTGCGTCACTCAGTAGCCAGTTTGTGCTGGATGGCCTGCCATACGACTTCTGGCCTGTGTCCTGGAAGTTCGCAGAGGATATCGCCAACGCGCGATCTACCCGACCCTGGGCCGTTTCAGCTTCACTGATAGCCAACGCAAGAGCGCTGCATTACCGTTCCCAGGCAGACCTCGACAGGTTCAACGCCCTCAAGTCCCGGATTGCAGAACTTACCAGACCGGAGAGCCGCAGCCTCATGGTGGGGTACGCGCTGGAAGAGTTTCGGACGACGCTATTCCAGTTAGGTCAGATGCGGCTGGCCGCCAACGCCGACGATTCGACAGGCCTGTACCGCACCGGCTGGGAATTCGGGAACAGCGCGGTGAACTGCCTGGCGCTGATGAATCAGACCTATTTCACCAGAGGATGGGGCGCCAACATGTCTCAGATTCTGGAGATGCGACAGAAACCCG
>JASLRP010000154.1 GCA_030743915.1 SAR202 cluster bacterium
AAAGGATCGCGTCCTAAAGCGTAAGCGCCCTAAAGCCTCCTTACAAATAACCTGGCACGTAGGGTAGGCGCCTAGGCTAAGGCGTACCGGCGCTGGAACAAAACCTTTAAGCTCGTGACGCGCGCCTGAGACCTGTTGGAGAGGTTCTGAGCCGCCTACCGAGCCCCTCGGGTTAAAGGGTCGCTTCCTGCAGCGTAGGAAACCTAAAGACTTCCTAAAGATTTCCTATAAATAACCTGGCCCATAGAGTAGGCTGATCGGCGACAATTAGAAAAGCCGGACGGATTGCCTCGCTAAAGAATCTTGAGAATCTTGCCCGTGGCAGTTGTCGCTGATCATTGCATCCTGACCGCCGGATTGCTATCTCTCCGTCCTTGACGCGATGCCGCGGATTTCCTGCAGGTCGCCGGGTGTCACGCCCGTAGTCGAGACAGATCGCCCCTCGCCAATCAACTTGGCCCATCGCGCGGCGTCACCGGATATAATGGCCCCATGGCGACGAACCCAACATCCGAACAACCCAGCAGGCCAGGCGCAGGCTCTCAAGTTGACGCTGGTCTCGAAAAGCTCTCAGGAGAGCTGGAGCGCATCGTATTCAGTGGCGATGAGTCAGGTTACACCGTGTTGCGAGTGCATGCCCCGCGCCAACAAGACCTGGTCACGGTTGTGGGCAGCCTGCCCGGAGTTCAACCAGGCGAGCGGCTGGACATGGAAGGCCGCTGGGTCAACCACCCCAAATACGGGCTTCAGTTCCAGGTCGTCAGATACACGTCACTGCTCCCAGCTTCGTCCAACGCCATCAAACGTTACCTCAGCTCCAGGTTCGTCAAAGGCATTGGGCCGGTGATGGCAGGGCGCCTGGTCGACCTGTTCGGCGAGGACACGCTGGAGGTCATCGAGTCCAACCCTGAGCGGCTGGTCGAGGTCGAGGGCATCGGCCCGACCCGGGCCAGCAGCATCGAAGAGTCCTGGGAGGCTCAGAAGGAAGTTCGAAACGTCATGATCTTCCTTCAGGGCCACGGCGTCAGTTCAGCGTACGCCATCCGCATCTATCGAGCCTATGGGCACGAGGCCATCGGCAATGTTCGCAACAACCCCTACCGCCTGGCCCAGGACATCAGGGGCATCGGGTTCAAGACCGCAGACCGGATAGCCCAGGACATGGGAATCGACCCCCACTCTCCCTTCAGGGCTCAGGCGGCCATCGAATACACCCTGAGCCAACTCGCCGATCAAGGCCACATGTATGCTCCCATGGAAGAGCTCATCAGCGACTGCGCCCAACGAGTCGACATCCCAGAGGAGATTCTGGCGGACGCCGCAGACTCGCTGAAGAGGCTCGGCCGGATCATCGTTGACGAAGACGCCGTTTACCTCCGAGCGCTTTACATCGCAGAGCGAGGAGTCGCAGAGGCCATCAAGGCGCTGATGGAGGATCCCGACAGCCAAAGGGCCATCGACGCTGAGCGGGCGGTCGCCTGGGCCCAGAAGCGAGTGGGCCTGGAACTCACCGGCCGGCAGGCGGAGGCGATCCAGATGGCCGTGTCACAGAAGTTCTCCATCGTGACCGGGGGCCCGGGCACCGGCAAGACCACGATCCTAAGGTCCGTTCTCCTGGTCCTGGAGGCGCTGAAACTGAAAGTGGAGCTTGCGGCGCCCACGGGCAGGGCGGCCAAACGCATGGCGGAAGCGACGGGACGAGGGGCCAGGACTCTGCATCGCCTTTTGGATTTCAGGCCCGGAGAGGGCAAGTTCCACCACGACCAGGACAACCCGCTGAAAGCGGACGTTGTGGTGGTCGATGAGACCTCTATGGTCGACACCGTGTTGATGTATCATCTGCTCAGGGCAGTTCCTCGCGATGCGTCTGTGCTGCTGGTGGGCGACGTCGATCAACTCCCTTCGGTAGGGCCGGGCAGCGTGTTGCGTGACATGCTCGATTCCGGAACAATTCCGTTCGTCAGCCTGACCGACATATTCAGGCAGGGCGATCGCAGCCAGATAGTCGAGCAGGCCCATCGCATTAACCAGGGATCGATGCCCAGATGGCCGAGAGACCTTCTCAGCCCCTCAGACTTCTACGTCATCACCGCCGATGACCCGGACAAGGTTGCCGACCTGGTGGTGGACCTGTGCGCCGTGCGGATTCCCAGAAGGTTCGGGTTCGACCCCATGCGAGAGATCCAGGCTCTGTGCCCCATGAACAGGGGCAGCGTGGGGACCAGCGCATTGAACTCCAGGCTGCAAGAGATCCTCAACCCCGAGGGGCCGGCGGTGACCAGATTTGGGCGGACTTTCAAGACGGGCGACAAGGTCCTTCAGACCGTCAACGACTACGACAAGGACGTGTTCAACGGCGACCTTGGCTGGATCACAGAGCTGGACCTGGACGCTGGGACGCTGTCGGTGACCTACGACGACAAAGAGACCAGCTACGACTTCAGCGAGCTAGACGAGTTGATGCCCGCCTACGCGATCTCGGTGCACAGGTCCCAAGGCAGCGAGTACCCGGCAGTCGTGGTCCCGGTGACCACCCAGCACTATCCGCTGCTTCAGCGGAACCTGTTGTACACGGCGGTCACCCGAGGCAGGCAGCTCGTGGCGCTAGTGGGCAGTTCCAAGGCTTTGGCCATCGCGGTGAGGAACCGGTCCACCCTGGAGCGCCACACGGGATTGAAGGAACTGCTTTCTGGTTGAGTTTCGGACCGACGGTGGACGCCTACGAGATTGGGGCGCCGCGCCGCGTCTGTCGCGACATTCCAAACCAAACCTTGTCCATTTTGCGGACGCCACATCCAATCAGATTTGGGTAGGTTCGGTCGAACCGTACAAAGGTACGAAAAGTTTCATAGGATACTGTCACCGAGTTTTCGAAGGCCGTATCCTTCGGTAATTATCACGACCTCTCGTAGGGTGAGAAATTCCAGCAAGAAATTGCATAAGGATGCCGAGACCTGATCAAGAACACCATTTCCGCAGGCGCTATCTGTATCCGTGCAACACAATCGCGCAGCAGGCAGATGTCGAGTATCGGCAGGAACCGCTAACGGCCATCCGAAACGACTGAGTGGTCAGCCGATCCACATTAATTGGCATGGCGAGTACGATTTCTTCGATGAGTAGTCCAAGTTTCAGCCGGAGCAAAAACACCCTGTGATCTGGAGTTGAGCGCGCCCTAAAAGTGTGGAACCAGAGTGTTCCATATCATTCCTTGGCTCCTATGAAACTTTTCGTACCTTTGTACGGTTCGACCGTAGATGTGTGGCGCTTGGAGACGAAAATGGAGCAACTGGAAGCCACGCTCCGTATGGAGGTGGATCCGTCGTCTGAAGTACAGACGCTGGCCAAAACGCTTGCTGAACTGATGGCGAGCAGGAGCGCGTTGACGGCAATCTTGGGGGAGAAGGTTGCAATCTGGCGGAATCGTCCAGATGCAAATACTGTGCCTGGCACGAGCAATAGGTGTGACTACGAGAAGGGCACAGACTGTCACGGGCCAGATGAACGGGATTCGTAAGAATCTGTTCTGGGAACGCAATGCGTCGCCGGATACCCGGCTCATCGGTCGTGAGTGTTCCACTGCGCTCAGGGCCGCTGGGTTCTCAGCGCCGCTGTTCAGGGCACGTATCAGGCGAAACCAACCCTGACCTATCGGCGTTCCTGTTCAATGCT
>JASLRP010000155.1 GCA_030743915.1 SAR202 cluster bacterium
CATAGCCGCCCTCGATTACAAGCGTCGCACAGGCAAGGGGCAGCACCTGGACCTTGCGCAATACGAGGCGGCGATACAGTATCTGACTCCAGCTATCGCTGACTACGTGGCCAATGGCAGGATAGCAGGACACACGGGCAACGCCGATGACGCTTACGCTCCTCATGGCGTTTACAGGTGCAAAGACGAGTCCCGTTCGATGACTGGCCTGGATGAGTCCTGGTGCGCCATCGCCGTGACATCGGAAGAGGAATGGGATGCCCTGTGCAGAGTTATGGGCAGCCTTGAACTGACGCATGACGAACGCTTTTCGACAATAGATTCTCGTCAGGCCAACTCGGAAACCCTGGACGAGATAATCGGGCAGTGGGCATCAGGTTACGAGGCGCACGAGGCCATGCGGGTCCTTCAGGGCGCCGGCGTGCCTGCCGGGGCCGTCCAGAATCAGTCCGACCTTTGGGGCGATCCTCAACTCAAGCACAGGGATTTCTTCCAGTGGCTCGACCATACCGAGTGTGGCCCCATGCCTTACGACGGTCTCCAGTTCCTGCTGTCCAAGACGCCAGGAAAGCTGCGAATGCCTCACGCCCTGGTGGGCGAACACAACGAGTTGATTCTCAAGGAATGGCTCAAGCTGTCCGACGACGAGATCACCGACCTGGTCGTGGCCGAAGCGTTGGAGGTGAGTTGATCATCGTGGGCCTAACCTGAAGAACGATTTTTCGCCTGGAGAACACGGAATCTTGTCTGTGATCGGTTGATTGCTTAACTACAAACAACCAGAGGACATGCTTACACAGGCGGTAATGGGCATCAGAGTAGAGCCGAATCGAAATCCGGGTGGCGATCAACGTCGGCTTGCTTCGATTCGGAACTCCGTCCCTGATACCCGATGGACTCGTAACTTCAGCGGTTAGTCTTTCTTGTCGGCGCCTCGATAGTCACGGAAGGGGCCATCGCGCCAGTCGAGAGCGGCCTTGACGCCATGCTCCTTGGACCGACGGTTGAATTCGTAAACAATGGGGGCTTGATGGGCGACGGCGTCAACTTCGGCGGCCATCTGCTGGAGGGTGTTGCGTCCCATCAGGTCCATCGCTTTGTTGACGATGCTCTTGTTGGCGGCCAGAAGCTCCCACGGTATTTTCGCCATCTTGGATGCCATTTCCTCAACGGCGTCGTCCAGGTTTTCGCGGGGCACCGACTTCAGCGCGAAACCGATCTCCTCGGCCTGCTTGCCGTTGACCGACTCGCCTGTCAGCAGGAACCACTTTGCCCACTGAGGCCCAACCATGTAGGTCCACATGTGGGTGGGAGGAGTGCCCATGCTCCGCACGGCGGGGAAGCCTATCTGAGCGTCATCGGCGGCGATGATGATGTCGCAGTGCATCGCCATGTCCGTGCCTCCGGCCAGGCAGTAGCCGTGGACGCCGACGATTATGGGCTTGTCGAGATTCAGAAGCTCGGTCCAGCGGGCCGGAGTCTTCTTCATCCTGTGCATGTCCCATCGAATGTTCTCTCGCATCTCCTTGGACCGCGCTTCCTCCTCAGGAGTCTGCTCTCCGGGAGGCGTAATGTCGTAGCCGGCGCAGAAGGCCCGACCATTGCCCCGCAGCGTGATGACGCGAACCTCCGGGTCGTCATCCGCCGCCCTCATGCAGTCCATAAGCTCGTCTTGAAGCTCCTGACTCAGGGCGTTCAGCTTCTCGGGCCGGTTCAGCGTCACCCTGCCGATTCCGTCCGAAACCTCGTACTCAATGTAGTTATAAGCCATGTCCCAAATTCTCCTTATAAAGATTTCTATTTGATTTTGTTGGTAGTTGAGACCTCGTTCACGCCCTCTCAAAATACCGCGACCGCTCCCAGTCTGTCACTGTCTGGTCGAATTGCGTCTGCTCGGTGCGGAAGAAGTGCAGGTAGTGGTTGACCACGTCCTCGCCGAAGACCTGTCGCATCCAGTCGCTGGATTCTAGCTCCGTGATGGCTTCATTCAGCGTCAGGGGGACCGACGGAAGGTTCGCCATGCCGTAGGCGTCGCCGACCACTGGGGATGGAGGTTCGGTCTCGTTCTCGATACCGTCCAGTCCCGCAGCCAGAGTCGCGGCGAATGCCAGATAGGGGTTGGCGTCGGCCCCAGGAATTCGGCACTCGATGCGCAGCGACGGGCCGTGGCCGACGATCCTGAATCCTGCCGTCCGGTTTTCTGGCGCCCATGCTATCTTCGTCGGAGCGAACGTGCCTGCGACGTACCGCTTATACGAGGTCGGGTAGGGCGCGTAGAATGTAGACATTTCCCGCACGTGTTCCATCCAGCCGCCCAGGAACCACCGAAAAATCGGCGACACGCGTAGGCTGCCAAGCTCGTCATTCCCCTGGAACAAAGGCCGGGCGCCGGACGCGTCCCACAGGCTCACGTGGATGTGCATGCTGGAGCCTGCCTGCGCCTGGTCCCACTTTGCCATGAAGGTGATGGCGCTGTCCTTCTGCCAGGCGATCTCCTTGGCGGCGTGCTTGTATATCGCATGGCGGTCGGCCATCTCCAGGAACTCGGCGTATCGAAGGTTGATTTCCTGCTGCCCGTGGCCTGTCTCGCCCTTGGAGAACTCGACGGGGATGCCCGAGCGGTCGATGTGACGACGTATGGCCCCTATGACATGCTCCTCCTTCGTGCCCTGGAGAATGCTGTAGTCCTCCATGTACCGGGAGGCGGTCTCAAGGCCGATGAACCCTTTCTGATCGACTTGCTCGTAGGAGTCCTTGAACAGGTAGAACTCAAGCTCCGAGCCTGCTTTGGCGACGAAGCCGTTGCGCACTGCGCGATCTATCTGTTTCCTCAAGATCGTCCGAGGCGCGATGTCCACCAGTTGGTCGCGGCCTTCTTCATAGACGTCACATAGAACGATGGCTGTCTTGTCCAGCCAGTCGCATATCCTCAGAGTGTTCATATCCGGGTGAAGCCGAAAGTCGCCGTAGCCCTGCTCCCAACTGGTGAACTGGTAGCCCGGAATCGGCTCCATCTCGATGTCGCAGGCCAGCAGGTAATCGCAGGCGTGCAACTCCCCTCCAAGAACGTCGTTGACGAAGAACTCGCCCATGATACGCTTGCCCACCAGACGACCATACATATCAGGAAACACGGCCAGCACAGTTTCTATGTCCTCGCTGGCAACCAGTGATTCCAGGGTCTCGCGGTCCATCATGCCGCGTATTCCAGGTGTGTCGGCCATATTTCAGCGTCCTATTTGAGTCTTCGCCGGACGATGAGTCGTCCGTGGCCCCATTGTAGTGGCTGGCGTCGGCGTGTCAATCTTCGGCGATACTCTCACGGTTATATCATCCTGCATTCGTTGAATCACCTGCTAGCGGTTGCTACACTCGGCCCATTGATTCAGGCGCAGCCGACACGGAGCGAGGACCGTCGCTCAGGCGTTCAGTTTGCGTGTCACAGAGAAGGCAATTATGGCAAAACCCAAGATAGGCATTCAGCTTAACCCCGCCTTCGGCCAGCGGACGACCGAAGACCTGCCTGGCGTGTTGGACGACGTGAAGAGGGCGGGCTTCGATGGCGTCGAGGCGGGCCTGCTGTGCGACGGCGATGTCGCGCAGGCCAAACGAGTTCTGGGCGACCGTGGGCTGGTCCAGTGGAGTCTGCACACCTCGTTTGGGCCTTCTTACAGTATCGACGAGGAGATCGACTTCCTCAACGCGCTCGGCGGGAAGTTCATTGTCGTATCGGGTGTGGGCATTCAAGGGTCTGAGGGGCTTCGTCCATATGAGGAGGCGGCAGAGTCGCTCAATCGCGCTGGCGAAGCGTGCAAGGCCGCCGGTCTGATTTTTTGCCACCACAATCATGGATGGGAGTTCGAGGAGTTCGACGGGAAATCGGGAATCGAGCGATTGTATGAGCTTACCGACCCGGCGGTTGTGAAGCTATGTGTTGACGTGTTCTGGGCGCTGTACGGTGGGCGAGACCCGGTGGCGTTCTTGCAGGAACACCTGGCGCGGACGGCATTCGTCCATCTGAAAGATTTGCGTTACATCGGGCCTGAACCGCGCCGGAGGGGAGTTCTTCATCCTCTGGTCCCGAGAGTGCCGTTGAACGGCGAGGCAGAGTACGTCGAGTTGGGCCGTGGCGAGGTGGACTTGCCAGCCATCTGGCGATTGTTGGAACCTCTCAATCAGCTCTGGGTGATTTATGAACAGGACGAAGCCTCCATCCCAATGAGCGAAGCAGCGACGATCAGCCGAAAGTATCTGCGAGATCGCTTGGGCATATAGAAGCAACACGCAAGGCGAAAATGAGTTAGGGAGACGCAACATGGCCCAGTCACCTCAGAGCAGAACAGTCCGGCTGACGATGTCACAGGCCCTTGTAAAATACCTGCAAGTCCAGTTCAGTGAGCGCGACGGAACGACTCACCGCCTGATTCCGGCCATGTTCGGCATATTCGGCCACGGCAATGTTCACGCGCTGGGGCAGGCTCTCTACGAGTATGGCCAGGACCTGCCCTACTACAGGCCGTGCAACGAGCAGTCGATGGTCCACACTGCCGCCGCTTTTGCCAAGACCAAGCTTCGCATGTCCACGCTGGCCTGCACCTCCTCGATTGGGCCCGGAGCGACCAACATGATAACCGGAGGGGCAGGAGCAACCATCAATCGTCTGCCCGTGTTGCTGCTGCCGTCCGATTACTATGCCACCCGCCACCAGGGGCCTGTGTTGCAGCAACTTGAGCACCCCATCTCGGCTGATGTGAGTGTCAACGACTGCTTCCGTCCGATAAGCCGTTTCTTCGATCGAATATCCAGGCCCGAACAACTGCTCACCGCCTTGCCTGAAGCCATGCGGGTCCTCATTGACCCTGTGGAAACAGGCGCCGTGACGTTGTCGCTGCCTCAGGATGTGCAGGCGCATGCCTACGACTATCCTACCCACTTCTTTGAAAATCGGGTGTGGCAGGTCGAGCGACGTTCTCCGGACTCGAAGCGCATTGACGAAGCGGTGAAGCTGCTCAAAGAGTCGGCCAGGCCCATGATAATCGCTGGAGGGGGCGTTTTTTACTCGGAGGCATTGGACGAGTTACAGGAGTTCGCCGAGACTTTCGGGATTCCCGTAGGCGAGACTTTTGCGGGTCACGGCACTATTCGGAACGGCTCTGACATCGCCCTCGGCAGCCACGGCACCACTGGCACGTCCGCCGCCACAGAGGTGGCGAAGCAGGCAGACCTCATCATCGCCATAGGCACTCGACTTACTGATGTCACCACAGGCTCCCACTCGTCGTTCCAGCATCCCGAAGCAAAATTTGTTCACATCAACGTGACCGGTCATGACGCGCACAAGATGGGCGCGCTGCCGATTATCGCCGACGCTCGCGAGGCTCTGCGAGCGCTCACAAAGGCAGCCACCGAGGCAGGAATCAAGCCCAACCACGCCTACAATCAGGATGTCCAACAGGCGAAAGAAGACTGGCGGCGAATGCTCAAGGAAGAGATATTCCAGCCGGCCCCCGGCGAGGTAATGAGCCAGGCTCAGGTGGTCGGCGTGCTCAACCAAGAATCCAGAGCGGGCGACACGGTTATCAACGATGCAGGAACGCTTCCCGGCGACCTGCACTCGCTATGGGATTCCAGCAATGGGACCAACTGCCACCTGGAGTTCGGGTATTCCTGCATGGGGTACGCGCTGCCCGCCGGATTGGGCGTCCGCATGGCGCAGCCGGAAGGCGATGTCTATGTGCTGATCGGCGATGCCACCTATCTGCTGAGCCCGTCAGAGTTGGTCACGGCTATGGAAGAAAACCTGAAAGTTACAGTGATCATCTCTGAGAACCACGGCCTTCAAGCTATTCGAGGTCTTCAGGAGAGCCGCACAGGCCATAGTTTTGGCAACGAATTCAGAGCGCGAGACTCCGTCTCGAACCTCCTTGAAGGGGAGTATGTCGAAATCGACTTTGCCAGGAACGCGGCAAGCATGGGCGCTCGGACGTGGCGAGTGACCACGCCTGACCAACTCCGCGCCGCGCTGAACGAGGCCCGAGAAGAGGTCCGTTCGTGCGTCATCGTCGCCGAAACCGAAAAGCGACGCTCAGGGCCTGCGCCGGGCGCTTGGTGGGACCTCTCGGTGGCAGAGACGACAGGCGACCCGGCAACGCAAGGGGCCCAGGCCGAATACGAAGAGGGCAAACGGCTGCAACGTTTTTACTACTGAGACGCCGTCGCCGAGTCATCGATGACCTGACATACTCTCACGGTTATGTCACCTGATCGTCGTTGATTCGCACGATAGTGGTTGCTACACTCGCCTCATCAACTCAGGAGCGGCCAGTCCATTATGCTCTGTCACAGTTGTGGACGCGAAAACCACCCCGAGGCCAGGTTCTGTAACGCTTGCGGAGCAAGCCTGGTATCGTCTGACGCCGGTCCCGAGGATAGCCACCACACTTCTGATGATGCATCCGAAGCCACTTCATCTCAAGACTTCGTGGGACGCAGACCAGAGATGACCCGACTCCTGGATGCCTTCGGGCAGGCACGGATGGGGCGTGGACAGATCGTCATGCTGGCGGGAGAGCCGGGCATCGGCAAGACTCGTGTGGCCCAGGAGTTGACCCAGACCGTCGAGGACCAGAGCGCCCGCGCCCTGTGGGGACGGTGCCATGAGATGGAGGGCGTGCTTCCCTACTGGCCCTGGCTTCAGCAGATTCGAGCTTGTATTCGTGACACTGACGCAGATGACCTCACTGCGGTCATGGGACTGGGCGTTGGCGACATCGCCGAGATAGCGCCGGAGCTTGAGAGCAAGATTCCCGATCTGAAAACCCCTCCTCAGTTGAGTCCTGAACGGGCGCGCTTCAGGTTATTCGACTCCATATCGACATTCTTCATGAACGTTGGCGCGCAGATCAAACCCCTTGTTCTCGTCATTGATGACCTCCAGTGGGCGGATGAGCCTTCCTTGCAACTACTGGAGTTCTTTTCTCACGAAGTACACGATGCCAACGTGATGGTAGTTGGGACTTACCGAGACGTAGAGCTGTCACGACACCATCCGCTCTCGGCCACTCTCGGAGAGTTGGGTCGAGTGGACTGGTTTCAGAGGTTGGTCCTCAGAGGGTTGGATAGAATTGATGTAGGCAGCCTGCTTCGCAACTCTTCCGGTGGCCTGCCGTCCGAGTCGTTGGTGGAGCAGGTGCATCAGCAGACACAGGGCAACGCGTTTTTCGTGACCGAGGTCGCGCGGCTGCTGGGTGATGACGGCAACATCCAGGATGACGCCGCCGCTCAAACTGCGATACGCCTTCCGGAAGGAGTCCGAGAGGCCATCGGTGGCAGGCTCAACCGATTGTCGGTGGAGTGCAATTCGGCTCTGACGGTGGCTGCGGTCATGGGGTCTGAGTTCACCGTTGACGCTCTGAGATCGGCGTTGGAAGACGCTTTGAGCTCCCAGACTCTGAACATTCTCGACGAAGCTACCGGCGCTGGAATCCTGGACGAAGATCGCGTCGACGTCGGCAGGTTTCGATTCAATCATGCGCTGATCCGGGAAACGTTGTTGAGCGAGCTTGGGCTTGGACGCCGAGTGCGGCTTCACGCTCAGATAGCGACGGGTCTCGAGAGGATGTACGGAGATTACTCCGACCAGCACGCCGCCGAGCTTGCGCATCACTTTCTTGAAGCGGAGCCGGTAATGGGAGGCGAAAAGCTGATCCACTATTCCAGAATCGCCGGTGAGCAGGCTTTGGATGATTACGCCTATGAAGAAGGAATCGTACACTTTCAGAAGGCCCTGTCGGCTATTGGCGAGCGTCTCATGGATTCGGCACAGGCGGCGATTCTATTTGGGTTGGGCCGTTCTCATGCAGGGGTCCTGCATCTGGACGAGGCAGCCTCGTGCCTCACCAAGGCTTTCGACTTCTATGCTGACACAGGCGACATTACAAATGCGGTGTCCACTATCGACTTTCCGCAGTCGGCGCCTCTCTTGTTGAGGTTAGTCACCCAATTCCCCAGGGCGCTGGAGATGATGCCAGCGGATTCTCTCGAAGCCGCGAAACTGCTGTCAGCCTATGGCTTTGCTCTCGGCTATGGAGCAGGCACGCATCGTGAGGCGCGAAGGGCATTGGACCAGGCACAGGCGATTGCGGAACGAGAGGGTGATATTATCCTGCAAATGAGCAACCTGGCCAGCATATCCAACGTCGATGGAGCGTTCTTGCACTTCATCGAGGCGCGTGAATCCGGACGTCGCGCGATTGAACTGTCCGCCAGCGTGGAGGAATCGATACCAGAGTTGCGGGCAAGGGTCTGGGCGACGACCAGCGCCATGATTCTCGGGGACATCCGCGAAGCTCGAAGGCACATACAATCCACAATGGAAAAGTCGGAGGCCCTGCGCGACTACTACTGGAACGCGTTGATGACTGATACCAACCAGGCCGTTGCCAGTCTGGTTGGTGACTGGGACGAGGCTCGTAAATTGAGTGATCGAGGATTGGATGTATCTCCTCGCGATGTCAGGCTTTTGTGCAGTAGAGCCAGACTGGAGTTCGAGACAGGGAATCCAGAACATGGCGACGCATATATCGAACGCGCGCGAGATGCATTCCGTAATCCAGAGACACATCGGGCTTACGAAAATTCCTACGCTGCGTTGGAAACGGCCCTGTCAGCGCGTGTCAGCGGCATCGGAAGCTATACAGACATTGCGCTGGGGTTCGCAGACGCCGTTCTTTCATACCAATACGCCACACCGCATGCGATCCTAATGGCCAATGCCGCGGCAGCGGTGGCCGCAATAGAACGAGGAGATGCATCCCAGACCCGGGAGCTTTTGGATTCCTTCCGAGACCAGGAAGGCGGAATGCTGGCGCGGGGCAATTTATCACCCAACCATCTGATGGGCCTGTTGGCTCACACGGTGGGAGAGTTTGACCGAGCCGTAGATGAATTCGAGATTGCGCTGGCCTTTTGTCGTGAGGCTGGCTATCTCCCTGAACTGGCGTGGACATGCTACGACTACGCCACATCAATCGCGCAAGCGCCATCTCGTCGAGATCAGGTTTTGTTTCTTGTCGAGGAAGCCCTGCGCATCTCCACAGAGCTTGGGATGCAACCTCTAATGACGCGCGTGACTGCTCTCAAAGCGCAGATGGAAGCCCAACCCGCGCCTCCGCCGGCATATCCCGATGGACTCACAGCCCGGGAGGTCGAGGTCCTGAGCTTGCTCGCCGCCGGCAGGAGCAACCGCGAGATAGGCGAGCAGCTTTTCATCAGCATCAACACCGTCATCCGGCACGTCAGCCACATCTTCACCAAGACTGAAAGCTCAAACCGCGCCGAGGCCGCCACCTACGCCAACCGACACAAACTGGTCTGATCTGGTTCAGTTCGGGTTTAGGCGCCTTCTTTTTGCCCAATCGCCCTGTGTTCCTGCGTTGTTGTCACTCATTTGCGCCGTGAATTGATCATTCCAGGCGCTCGCCCCTGACCATCTGAATTCCTGTCAATAACCCATATTGATTATGTGCGCCCAAAATGGGCGTTTTTTTCATTTCGCGAAAATGATCATTCCTGTCGATTCGGCAATGTTGACTTCGCCGTATTCTGTTGTCACAGCGAAACGGGCTGACACAAAACCGAAGTCGAGAGACAAGAGTCGAAAGACAAGAAAGGAAGAATCGAAATGAACAGGACCGCCGAACTGAAAACCGCCGGAAACAACAACCAGACACCTTCAAGGAGAACGAACATGAAACGTCACATCACATCAGGAATCATCGGCGCGCTGGCAATGGCCACCGCAATCGGCATCTCCGTGGGACTCACTGGCCCCAGCACAGCGGAAGCCAACCCACCGAGCAACGCCACAACAATCGAAACGTCCCTCCCTCACGAGTCCTTCGCCTACTGGAGCATTGAGCTAGGGACAATGGTGAACGATGGAGTCGCCAAGGTCATCGACAACGACGTTGCACTTCCGCATGAATCCTTTGCCTACTTTAGCATCGAGCCTGGAACGACCGTGAATTCCGGACTCGCCAAGGTCATCGACAACGATACGCTCCCACATGAGTCCTTCGCCTACTGGAGCATTGAACCTGGAACGACCGTGAACGACGGAGTGGCCAAGGTCATCGACCCTGCGCTTCCGCTTGAGTCCTTCGCCTACTGGAGCATCGAGTCTGGGACGATGGTGAATGACGGAGTCGCAAAGGTCAACGATCATGCGCTTCCTAACGAGTCCTTCGCCTACTGGAGCATCGAACCGGGGACCACAGTCAACGGTCTGGCATAGGGAACCCGTACCGCCAACACTGAAACTCGGCTCAGTCAGTCAGCGATAGAAAGGAAGATGGAGCTATGCGCGCCAACAACGAGACCAGGCGAATCGGAAACCAGACAAAGAGGATCCATCATCCTCGGAACCGAAAAAGATATACCGGGGAGTATATGGGACGATAAAGCCCGCCGTGAATAATCCAAAACACGCCTCACGGAACGACCGAGGCGCCCCGCACACAGAAGATTGCCCCCAAACCGCCAGGAGATATGTTCCCCCTCCTGGCGGTTTTCTATTTCGGCAATGGGCAGGATGACGGGTGGCTGATCAGAGGCTATAATGCGGCCAGCCTATTTTCTCAGGAGGAATCCCTCGACGATGAAACTCGTTTTGAAAGCCGACCACCTGATCGATTCTACCGGCGCAGACCCGATTTCCAACGCCGCTCTGGTTGTTGAAGACGGACGCATCTCACAGATCACCACACAGGACAAGCTCCAGATTGGCGAGAACGAAGAGGCCAAGATTATCTCCGTCGATGGCGGCACGATCATGGCAGGCTTCATCGAGATGCACTCTCACATCCACTGCTCGGCGCAGACGGACGCCTACACCCACATCACCACCGAGAGCAACGAGACCTTCCTGATGCGCGGAGTGCAGGCGGTCCGAGCCGCCGTAAGCTCCGGCGTCACGACCATGCGAGACCTGGGCGCCAGGAACGAGGTGGTCTTCCCTCTCAAGCAGGCGATTGAAGATGGCATCATCCCCGGACCTCGAATGATGGTGGCAGGCACTCCCATAACTACCACCGGCGGCCACTGCAACATGTTCGGCACCGAGGCTGATACCGCCGATGAAGTGGTTGCGGCGATACGCCAACAGTTCAAGCTGGGAGCGGACTGCATCAAGATGATGAGCACGGGCGGCGGTTTCACTCCCGGAACGAATGTCCGCGCTCCCCAGTATCCGGTGGAGACGCTGCGAGCCGCAGTCGTGGACGCCGAACGTCTGAACCTGCGAGTTTCGGCCCACTGCCACGCCGCTGCTGGCGTTCGCAATTGCGTTGACGCCGGAATCCACTGCCTGATTCACTCCTCCTGGCTGGCGGAGAGCGAGGATGAACTGTTCGATTACTCTCCCGATTACGCCGACCTGATTGCCGAGAAGGGCATTTTCGTTGACCCGACTCTGGCGCTGAGTCGCCTGAACCAGCTTCGCAGCGCTGACGGCATCGGGCCTGCCGCCGGAGCTTTCGCAAACACTGAACTCAGGTTCGAAATTCTCAGGGACATGTGGGACCGGGGAGTGAAGTTCGTGACCGGCATGGACTCGGGCATGACCAACGCCAACTTCGACGACTTCGCCTACATCCCCGAGGTCATGGTCGACGAGATGCGCATCACGCCTATGGAGGCGATTCTTTCGGCCACGAAGGTGTCTGCGGACTGCCTGGGGCTGCTGGACGAAACCGGAACGCTGGAAGAGGGCAAGGTCGCCGACGTTCTGATAATCAATGGCAACCCAGCCGAGGACATCAAAGCGCTGCACGACGTGAACACCATCGTGAAACAGGGACAGCTTATCAAGCAGGAAAACGATCTGCTGATCTGAGTCATATCGCGGACTAGACAGGCATATTGGCTTTTCCAAACCTCCGAACCCAGATCGTGGGCAGCACGCCTACGGTTTGGAAACCTGCCTGTGCCAGATTCGGATGGTCCACGGAATTGCCAGTTGATTGTTCTCATTCAGATGGTCGATGGCCTCTTGGCCGAATATGAACCCGTAAGTCTCCACCGCTTCCTGAACCGAACTGTACTCCCGAACGATCTTCACGTCCCGATATTCGAACCGCGCCTTCAAGAACTCCTGAGCATCCTGAGTGTTCTGGTTCCCGGTCTGCGCCATCTCAGGGGATATTATCGGCGTCAGATCGCCTGCGTACTGACCAGGGGCGCTGAACGCGAGCGCGATGTGTCCTCCAGGTTTCAGGACAAACTCCGCATCGGAGATGAATTTTTCGGCCCACTGCCGTCCTTTCGGGAATCGTTGGTCAAGAAACCAGAAAGGGAATCCATAAACGCTAATCACCAGGTCGAATGTGTTCTCTTCAAAAGGGATGTTCCGAGCGTCACCGTTGACGAAGGCTACATTGTCGATTCTCTGAGATGTTGCTTTCAGCACAGCGACGTTTCGCATCTCGGCCCAGGGTTCCAGGCCGATCACCCGCCTCGCGGACTTCGCCAACTTGAAGGTTGACTTGCCGGTTCCCGACGCCACGTCCAGGACAGACTTGCCCTGCAACCCAACCATCTGATCGATGACATTCACGATGGGTTCAGAGGTTACGGCGAACCGGTCATAGACCTCTGGAAACTCCCGATAGAACCTGTCCCAGTCGTTGTCTATCGTCCGGGGGCGGACATTTTCGATCATGATTGCGCCTCGTCTCGAGCGTTCGATTCTTCAGATTCGTGAACAGGGAATCTCCTGCGGTCTCACCTACGAGGAAGAATATATCCATCCAAAGGTCGCCGTCAAAGCCCCCGGCCACTGTGTCCTCGGTCATCCAAAGTAGTTCTGTCTGGTCACTGGCGGACGGTTACCTTGTCATGCTGAGATCGCAGTTGACAGGGTTAAATGCCGCTTTTACACTGCCCGCAGGTAATCGCAAGGGCAGAAATCGCGGAGAAGGCCAGTTGATTGGCATCTCCGGTTATGGAAGGTTTGGACACCATGGCAAATCAGACTCCCACAATTGACGTACAAGTACACGCCTATGAACGGAACAGTCCGGAGCGTCCCTGGGCCGGATTCCTGGACGGTCCGGATGAGGTCACCGGTGACGACATGGTGGCAGCGATGGACGCGGTCGGAGTGGATGGGGCTCTGTTGGTTTCGCCATACAGCATGTATCGCTACGACCCCAGCTATGCAATCGACGCACACGCAAAACATCCAGGCCGGTTCGCTTTGATCAAGCCCTTCGATCCGGGTTCGGAAGCAGTCGCTGACGAGGTCGCGGAGTGGGCCGCGTTGCCAGGTGTCGTGGGAGCCCGAATCATGCTCACGTACGGGGAACTCGATGCGGACGACCCGGGAATCGATCAAATCCTCGCCTCCGGCGCCCAGGCTGGCATCCCGATCAACGTAATGTGCACAGGCAAGTTGCCCATCCTACGCGAAATGGCCCGCCGCCATCCAGAAACCCGATTGGTGGTTGACCATCTCGGTCTGGCCCAGCCGCGCAAGCCGCCAGCGCCGCCAGAACCGTTCGCCGATCTGGCAGACGTGGTCTCGCTTGCGGAATATGACAACGTGGTCATCAAGATTTCTGGGGCCTGCACACTGTCCC
Organism: SAR202 cluster bacterium; assembly: GCA_030743915.1. Classification (GTDB taxonomy): domain Bacteria; phylum Chloroflexota; class Dehalococcoidia; order Lucifugimonadales; family UBA1123; genus UBA1123. The sequence continues at coordinate 13,638 of JASLRP010000155.1, forward strand.
ATCAGCCTTTTCCATACCCGGACATCTGGGAACCTCTGAGCAAGATATTCGACGCGTTTGGCTTCGACCGATGCATGTGGGGCACCGACTGGACCCGGGCGGTGGGTGTGTTGACATATGAGCAGGGCGTAGAGGCGTTCCGCGTCACTGATCAACTCTCGGATTCAGAGCGTTCCGCGCTCATGGGTGGGACCCTGACGAACATATACGGCTGGTCTCCTGAGGCGGGTGGGTAAATCGGCATTGATGTCGATTAGCTGATACCCATCAGCAAGATTCTACGAAGCGGTCCACATAGGCTGGAAATCTCATTGAGCATTTGGAACGATGTGCCGCCGATCGAATCCTGCCATCGGTTGTTCAAGGCGTTGGGGATGCCAGGCTCACTCGGCCTCGGTTACGCACCTTGCGGGATCGGACTCGGCCAGAACGTGGGGCATGTGACTGGTGTGAATGTAGTCCGCCGCCAGCTTGCCTGCCATCGGGCCTTTCCCGAAGCCTGCCGACGCCAGACCGCTGACGATGTGCAGATTATCCCGCAAGGGAATCTTTCCGATGATCGGCGATCCGTCCACAGAGAAAGGCATCAACCCTGACCATGTGCGGGCGATGGGCAGATCAGCCACCAGGGGCACGACCTCCGAGGCGTGACCCCGGTTGACCTCGATGCCCGTGGCATCGATTCCAAAGTCGTAGCCCAGGTCTTGCCTGTCGCCGCCGAAAATGATCTCGCCGTTTTTGCGCTGGCGACCGTAGAGGTGCCGCGTGAACCGCTGGTCGCCTTTGTGGGTCAGTTCCGGCGGAGTGGTGTCGTCTGAGCCATTGTCACTGCTCCACGTGAAGCTGGACTCGGCGGAGGAAATGTCGTGGAAGATCCGAGGCGGCAGGCTCTCTGTGGCCCACATCTGGCCTCGCACCGGAACGATGGGAATTCGCAAGCCTAACATCTGACCCACAGGGCCGCACCACGCGCCGGCCGCAATCACCAGCGTTTCAGAGTTGTATTCGCCGTGGTTGGTCTGAACTGCATACGTGCCGTCGGCTCGAATCTCTATGGACAGGACCTCGTGGCCGGTGTTGATCGTCGCGCCCGCGTTTCGGGCCGCATTCGCGAACGCCTGAGTGGACTTTACAGGGTCAGCCTGCCCCCTTTTCGGAGCGTACATGTAGCCCAGCAGGTCGGGGTTGGCCTCCGGTTCGATGGCTCGGGCTTCTCTGGGAGTAAGAAGCTCGCCCTCGAAGCCGTTGGATTTCAGCGACAACACCCGGTCTCGAATGAAATTGTACTGGTCCTCTGTGTGAATGCCGGTCAACCCGCCTGACAGCCGGAACTCCATGTCATGGCCCAGATCGATTTGCAGTCTCTTGAATATCTCCAGGCTGCCCATCGTCAGATAGGCCAGCAGGTCTGGCGCGTTGCCCCAGCCAGCGCCGCCCAGTCCGCCCATATTCTGGCCGGAGGCTTCAGAGGCGATTTCGCCCCGCTCCAGGAGGGCAACGCTTCGTCCATGTTCCGCCAGATGAAAGGCTGTGGAGACTCCAGCGATGCCCCCACCGATAATAAGGATGTCTGAATCGGGCATGGTCTCTCCAAAAAGGTTTTAGGTTCTCAGGTATCAGGTGTCAGGAAATGGGATTCGTGGCTATGGTAGTTAATTCCCTGACACCTGAAAACCTGATTCCTGATACCTATGCCGGGTATCCCAAACGTCCCTGACGTTCTGTGAACGCTCGGAGCAGGTGTCCGCCTCCGGTGGTCACGTACAGGGTGGACATGTCCTCGCCGCCGAAGGTGCAGTTTGTGGGCTGGTCCACCTTCAATGGATGCCGCTCGAGCACCTCGCCGGATGCGGAGAAGACGTAGATCGACGGGCCAGGGCCGCTGGCTCGGTTGCCAGCCGTCGCCACGATGTTGCCCTCGGTGTCCAACACCATGCCGTCAATGCCGCGATGCTCGCCGAAATCGTGGATGACCTCGCCGTCTCCCAGGCTTCCGTCGTCGTTGACCGGGTAGGCTCGAAGCTCGCGCTTTTCATCACCGCGCCCGCTCTGGGCAACGTACAGCGTCTTGTGGTCCAGCGAGAACAGGAGACCGTTGGGCCGCGTGGTGTCGAAGGTCACGCGGGTGATGCTCCAGTTGCCGCCATCTCCAGGGTCCAGCCGATACACGGAGTCGTGGTCAAGTTCTTTGTTGGAGCGGTCGTTGCTCCACTCGCCGCCGGCCCCTTCGTAGAACGGGTCAGTGAACCAGACCCGGCCCTGCGGGTCGATGGCCAGATCGTTGGGGATGTTCAGCTTCTGGCCCTCGAAACCGTCCGCCAGCACTGTGGCCGATCCGTCGGCCTCGTAGCGCACAACGCGGCGCGCTCCCCCTTCGCAGGCGAACAGCGTTCCGCTGGAGTCCAGCATCAGGCCGTTGGCCTGGTTCGTGTTCTCACGGTAGAGCGACGAGCCCCGAGTCTCAGGGTCGTACCTGAGTATTCGAGCGCTGGGTATATGGGTGAACAGCAGAGCGCTGCCGTCCCAGGCAGGCCCCTCTGCGACACCGCCATAAGGTCCGTTGACATTGGTGAAAATCCAGCTCATTTCTATCTCCATCATTCTTGCGTGAAACTGTTGCCTGAGCAGTCCGAATCCTAGATGACCTCGTCCGACTCGCCAACGTCCCCGACGTCTCCGCCGCCCAATTCGGCGCCGGCGGCCTGGATTCTGCCGAACTCGTCTCGGAACCCGTTGTGCATGGTGCGGGCATCGGAGCTATACAGGACGAACCTGGCGCCCTCCTGCATCCACTTGATGCTAAGCTCTACGGTCTGATGGTGGAACAAGTTGGGCACGTTGTGGGCCTTACAGATGCGAAGCACCTCTCGGAGGGCGGCCTCGTAATCGGGGTGATCGTACTGGTCAGGTATGCCCAGCGAGATACTCAGGTCGTTGGGGCCGACGAAAATGGCGTCGATGCCCGGCACCTGGAGGATATTGTCCAGATTCTCGATGGCCGGCACGCTCTCGATACCGACGACGCAGATGCTGTTTCGGTTGCGGGCTTCAAGATATTTCTTCGTCGCCTGAGAGGGAAACTCGCCGGTCTCGACAACCTTGCGGACCTGCGCTCCTTTAAGGGGGCGGTATTTGGCCGCAGCGACGACTTCTTTCGCCTCCTCCACCGTCTCGCAGTAGGGAGCCAGGATGCCATGAGCGCCAGCGTCCAGGGCCATCGTGATGTAGTGGGAGTCC
>JASLRP010000156.1 GCA_030743915.1 SAR202 cluster bacterium
CTCGGTTGGCTCCCCTCTTCAAGCATCATGTTGCCCGGTGAATCGATCTATAGCAGGCCATCAGTCATGGTGATGCCAATCCTCACCGTCACAGGCGCCCTGTTCGCCTACATCCTGCGGATGGCGCGGACGAACGTCATCGAGGTCATGGAAAGCAACTACGTGCGCACGGCCGTACTCAAGGGCCTGCCAATGCGCACGGTGGTAATCCGACACGTTCTGCCGAACGCGATGCTTCCCACCATCACCGTCATCGCCAACAACGTTGGCTGGTTGTTCGGTGGACTCATCATCGTCGAAAGCCTATTCGCTTTCCCCGGAGTGGGCAGTCTCCTCATCGCGGCGATCAAGACCCGCGATGTCCGGTTGCTACAGTCAACTGCGCTGATAATCGCTTCCGTGTACGCCTTCAGCAACCTGGCCGCTGATCTGATGTACGGGCTCTTGAATCCCAGGATAAGGTTAGCCTGATGGCCATACAAGGAACGACTGACCAAGCTGCTGTCGAGACGACATCCGGTCTGTTGGGCCGGATCACACGAATGACCCTTAGCGTGCTTTCGGTCATTCTACGGACCAACACTGGCCGCGTAGGGTTCGCCATCGTAATGGTGCACCTCACGCTGGCGGTATTCGGCCCGTTGCTGACCCCGTACCCGCCGACAGAGTACCATCTGGCCGATCGCTTTGAAGGGCCTTCCTGGGACTACTGGCTGGGGACGGATGAAAACGGCAGAGACGTGCTGAGCAGAGTCCTGGCTGGCGCGCGGTCCATAATTTGGATATCGGTGATCGGGACCATCCTCGGCGTTACCCTGGGCACCGTCGTAGGCGTGACCAGCGGGTATCTGGGCGGAAAGATCGACCAGTTCATCATGCGCATAGTGGACTGGTTCCTTGCTTTCCCGTCATTGCTGCTGGCCCTGCTGATAATCAGCATGGGAGCCCAGCGTTTCCACATAAGCGAATCATGGCTGATCATATTCACCATCGGCATATCGTTCATGCCAAACAACAGCCGCGTCATACGAAGCGCGACGCTGGGAATCAAACCCCTGGAGTTCGTGCAGAGCGCCCGGCTGAGGGGCGAACCAACGTGGTACATCATGTTCCGGGAAGTGTTGCCCAACGTTCTGCCTGTGGTGGCGGTAGAGGCGACCATACGGTTGAGCTTCGCGCTGCTTCTCACGGCGGGTCTTGGGTTCCTGGGACTCGGCGTTCAGCCGCCGACGCCAGACTGGGGCCTGATGGTAAGCGAGAACAGCGACCATCTGGGAACCGTTCCCTACGCAGCGCTGGCCCCCGGCGCGGCGATGGCCTCGCTTGTAATAGGCATTAACCTGCTCTCCGATGGCATTCGTCAGGGACAGCAACTACCGTTAACGGAGGCAGACCAATGAACGGTTCAACCGAGACGGAAGCGCCACTACTGGAAGTTGATGGCCTGGGGGTAACTTTCTACACCCCCAGAGGCACGTTTCGGGCCGTGCGTGACGCCTCACTGGAGATCGCTCGGGGTGAGGTGGTCGGTCTGGTCGGCGAGTCGGGCTGTGGCAAGTCCACCGTTGCCTTCGCCATGATGGGGTACCTGCCCGGCACAGCGCGGGTTGACGGGACCATACGGGTCGAAGGCGCAAACATCGCCGAACTGTCGCAGTCTGAACTGCGTGACCTGCGCGGCAATCGTGTTGCGATGGTCTATCAGGACCCTGCCACCGCTCTGAACCCCTCCATGCGCGTTGGGGCACAACTGGAAGAAGTCCTGCTGGAACATATGGATATCGACTCTCAGGGCGCTCGCCAGAGAACCGTGGAGTTATTCGAAAGCGTGGGACTCGCTGACCCAGAGCAGATCGGCAGACGCTATCCCCACGAACTGAGCGGCGGGATGCAGCAGCGCGTGGTCATCGCGATGGCCCTGGCCTGCGATCCGCACCTCCTGATCATGGACGAACCCACGACCGGACTGGACGTGACCACCGAGGCCACTATTCTTGACCTGGTTGTGGAGCTTAAAGACCGCGTCAATGCGGGCATCCTGTTCGTGAGCCACAACCTGGGCGTAATCGCCAGGGTTGCCGACCGCGTGGCGGTCATGTACGCCGGCGAGGTCGTCGAGCAGGCGTCGGTCAGTGAGCTTTTCAAGAACCCACGACATCCATACACCGCCGGCCTGCTGTCCTGCGTGCCTCGGCCTCCTGGAGACGACGGGATAGAGCGCGAACTCAGCAGCATTCCAGGCTCGGTGCTAGACGCTCAGATCGAAGGAGGCGAGTCCTGCCTGTTTGCGGATCGCTGCCCCCTGGCGCAGGATGTTTGCACAGCCCAGGCTCCGCCAATGACCGATCTTGACGGTCACTTTGTGAAGTGTCTGTTCACCAGTGAAGTGCATTCCGGTATCTGGGGTGAGGCCCAAGAGCGCCAGAAAGAATTGATTCCCGAAGAGCCTGTGCCGGTGCTCAATGCTAACGGCCTGCACAAGTTCTATGGCAACGAGCGCAAGAAATACGTGGTGTTCGGCCCCCCTGTTCAACAGCCGGTCCGCGCCCTCATTGACGTGGATATGAAAGTGGGAAACGGTCGCACGCTGGGCGTTGTCGGAGAGAGCGGATCTGGCAAAAGCACCGCGGCCAAAGCCATCGTAGGGCTGATCCCGAAAGATGGCGGCAAACTGGAACTGCGCGGCCAGAACCTGGAAGATGGAGTCCAGCACAGGACCGAGGAACAGCGCGCCGCCATGCGCATGGTGTTCCAGAACCCCACAGCATCGCTGAACCCCAAACTGCCGATACGCCACTCCATCATCAGGGCGCTGAGGAAGTTCGCGGGATTGGACCGCGACGAAAGCCGAGAGCGAGCCGAGGAGCTTCTTGAGGCAGTGGGTCTCGACCCATCCTACCTGGACAGGCCGCCCTCAGAGTTGAGTGGAGGCCAGCAACAGCGCGTGGCGCTGGCCGGCGCCTTTGCCGCCAGTCCTGATCTCATCGTGGCCGACGAGGCGGTTTCGTCGCTGGACGTCTCCGTTCAGGCCCAGGTGCTGAACTTGCTGGAAGAGCACCAGCGGGAGTATGGCAACTCCTATGTGTTCATTACCCACGACCTGGGCGTGGTGCGTTACGTGTCCGACGACATCCTGGTGTTGTACGCCGGTCACGTGGCGGAGTACGGCCCTGCCGAGGCGGTGCTGGGCAGTCCGTCCCACCCCTACACCGAGGCTTTGCTGTCCGCCGCGCCCATTCCCGACCCTGAAGCGACGCAAAATCAGATCCGTTTGGAAGGTTCAGTGCCCACATTGCGGACTGCATTCCAGGGCTGCTTCTTCGCCGGTCGCTGCCCCAGGAAGATTGGTGACATCTGCGACACCTCGCAGCCGCCAGAGCAGGCGGGGCCGAATTCCGAGGGGCACATCATCAACTGTCACATTCCGGTGGATGAGTTGGCTGAGATTCAGCAACAGCCGGTCCAAAACGGAATAGCGGTCACACCCTAAGGACCGTCATGACGTCGCTGCAAGAACGCCTTGCCCGTGGTGACGTCGTGATTCTGGACGGCCCAACCTCGACCCAGCTTGAGCGCAAGGGCCTGTCCAATGCCACCGGCGCGTGGTCTGCTCTCGCGAATCTGGACCGCCCGGATATCGTCCGACAGGTACACGAGGAGTACATCGACGCCGGGGCAGATGTCATCACGACCAACACCTTCGCCACATCGCGGGTCACTCTGGAGACTGTCGGGCGCGGTGAACTCGTGCGTGAGATAAACCAGAGAGCAGTCGAGGCCGCCCTGATAGCCAGAGACCGTACGGCGAATGGCCGAGATGTAGCCATCGCCGGTTCCATCTCCCACTTCCCAGGCTGGGACCAAGACTCCCGGGGGAACTTTCTGAATAGGGCCCAGCCTTCGGAAGATCGCGCCAGGGCAAATTTCCAGGAGCAAGCCAAAATACTGGCCGAAGCCGGATGCGACCTTATTCTTCTGGAGATGATGCGGGATGTGAACGTCGCCGCTCTCGCTATTGAATCCGCAGTGCCCACTGGCCTTCCCGTCTGGGTGGGCTACACCTGCTGGATGGACGATGCAGACCTCGTTCGCATCGGCCAACACCACGGATACGGAGACGGCCCCACCTTCGAGGAAGCCCTTCAAACAATCCTGCCCAAAGGTGGCTCGTTGATGGCGGTCATGCACACGGATGTGGAGCAGACGTCCTCGGCATTGAAAGCGCTGCAACGTTCGTGGAACGGCCCTCTGGGAGCCTATGCCCACTCCAGCGACATGGATCGTCCCGACTGGCAGTTCGACGACATAATCTCGCCGCAGGACTATCTCGCCCACTCGATGGAATGGGTAGATATGGGAGTTCAGCTAATTGGCTCTTGCTGTGGCACAGGGCCGGATCACATCAGGACGCTTAAGGATAACCTCCCTGATCGCATCGCGACGGGTGGCGTTTGAAAGCCGTTTAAGTGGCCCCAGAATTCCTACACAATGATTACAACCCAATCAGCGACCAGGCATAAATGTGAACACGGTTGGTGATTTTGGACGATCATCCGTTGAGATCGGAATCGTGAAACATTTGATGATTCTCTTGATGGGAATTTTCGTTATCACAGCCTGTGCGTCTCAACTGGAAGATCGCGCGTCTGTCCCTCTGGCAACACTCTGGTACTTGGTATATGGGTATGATCCTGAAACAGGTGAGTGTAAAGGCGGCGGTGAATCCACAGCGTGGGCAAGGCCTCCTGAGAGAGTTATCGTTCCCGAATTCGGTTACTATTGTGCTGGCGATGAAGAATACATTGATTACGCTCTCGGAAAGATGAAGGCAGCAGGCATAAGCACGGTTATCCTCTCTTGGAACGGCTGGGGCGACACCAATTTCGATGGCGAGAACGATGCTATTGATTTCGCAGCAGTGGACCAGACGATCAACATCATATTTCAGCATCTTGGCGATGATATGAAGGCTGCCATTCTGATTGAGCCGTTCTTTCTCCACAGAATGAATCCATCTGAGGTGTTACTGAAAGACAAACATGAGATGTTGAATCGAGTCTGGGCTCATTACGAGAACAATGAAAATAAAGTATTTCACTGGGATGGTAAGCCACTATTGGTGACGTGGTCTCCTGGTGAAGGTCGGTGGACATTGGGCGATCTTGAGGATGACCGATTCACATTTCGAGAATGGGGTGTCTTAGCTAATGGCGCTGACTGGGAGATGTCAGCGAATCGCGGTTTAGATGGCATGGAACTCGCTCAAGATGGAACTATCTGGGTGTTTCCGCGTTTTACGAATACACTGATTCACGAGTTTATGGGGCTTGATCTTGAATCGATTGACATCGATGTGGACCTTCAGGATGGCTTCTACGACCGAGCCTGGGAGAAGGTTTATAGGAACAGGGATTCAGTGAAGATGGTTGTCGTGTATGGCTGGAATCCTTGGGCGGAAATGTCGTCCATTGAGCCTGGAGTAGGCGGCATGTCCGCATATGGCGACAGTCTTTTGCAGAAAACTCGTTGGTATTATGATCGCTTTCAGCGTGGTGAAATATATCGTCCGTTTGAGTTGCTGAACGATTCGAAGTCGAACTGAAGAAGGCAGAGGCAGTTCGAGGATATAATCTCGCCGGGAGACTATGTGACTCATGTGACTCATGTGACTCATGTGATGGAATGGGGAGGATTGGGAGTTCAGCTAATTGGCTCTTGCTGTGGCACAGGGCCGGATCACATCAGGACGCTTAAGGATAACCTCCCTGATCGCATCGCGACGGGTGGCGTCTAAAAAAAGGAACACGAATGCAACAGATCGAACGTTATCGCGGCGCTCTCCTGGGTCTTGCTGCGGGCGACGCTGTTGGCACAACGCTTGAGTTCAGTGAGCCGGGGACTTTCCAGCCAATCATCGATATGATCGGCGGTGGGCCGTTTGGGTTGTCACCGGGCCAATGGACTGACGACACTTCAATGGCTCTTTGTTTGGCCGAAAGCCTGATCGAGCGGCGTGGATTTGATGCGGAAGACCAGATGAATCGATATGTCAGATGGTGGCGTCACGGCCACCTCAGTAGCACAGGCGACTGCTTCGACATAGGGAACACAACGTTAGAGGCGCTTGTGGAATTCGAACGCACTGGAGAGCCATACTCCGCGCCATCAGACCAGTGGAGCGCAGGAAATGGCTCCATCATGCGACTTGCTCCGGTCCCGCTGTATTACGCTCGAACGCCATTGGAGGCTATCGAACGTTCCGCCGACAGCTCTCGAACGACCCACGGAGTGAACGTCGCAATCGACGCGTGCAGGTATCTGGGAGGTCTCCTTGCAGGGGCAGTCAACGGCGTCTCCAAAGAGGGTTTGTTGTCCGACCTCTATCCCGATTCCGCCTACTGGGGAGAGCATCCGCTGGCTCCCGAGATAGAAGAAATCGCAACTGGCTCGTTCAAACGTCGGTCGCCGCCTGAAATCGAAGGCTTGGGCTATGTTGTAAAATCCCTGGAGGCCGCGTTGTGGGCCTTCTATCACGGAGATTCGTTTCGGGAAGGATGCCTTCTGGCGGTCAACTTGGGAGACGATGCCGACACCACAGGTGCAGTGTACGGACAGTTGGCCGGAGCGTTCTACGGTGAAACTGGCATTCCTGAAGAGTGGCGAGCGAAACTCACTCATCGTACTCTAATCGAGTCTTTCGCTGATCAACTCTTATTGCTATCCGCAGAGCGTGGCTAGAGTATTTGCCTGGAGGATTGTATGGAAGTCGGATACCAGGTTGGCCAGGTTGTCGATAGGGACTCGGTGGATCTGCAACAGCAGTGGCAGAATCACCTGGAGCAGTTCCGCGCCTCGCGGGACGCCGGATTCGACATCTACGCCTGGGCGCATCATTATCTGATCGACCCGTTTCAGCACTTCCAGCCTCTGCCTGTGCTGGCGAGGCTGGCCGCAGAGCCGGGAAACATGAAGCTGGCAACCTCGGTCCTTCTGCTTCCTCTGCTGAACCCGGTGGACATCGCCGAGCAGGTGGCGACCATAGACCATATCTCCGAGGGACGATTCATCCTCGGTCTGGGCCTGGGATACCGTCCGGAGGAATTCGAGGCTTTCGGGACCAGCACAAAGCAAAGAGCAGCCCGCAACACCGAAGCGCTGGAGCTTATGATTCGTCTGTGGACCGAAGACGAGGTGACCCACCACGGTCGATTCTTCGATGTGACCAATGCCCGGCCCACCGCCAGACCGTACCAGAAGCCTCACCCCAAGATTTGGCTGGCCGCCATGAGCGACCCCGCCGTCCGCAGGGTGGGGCGCGAGGGGCACACTCTGTTCATTGGCCCTGCCCAGTCCTACGAGGTCACCAAGCGCCACATCGACATTTACCGCGAGGAGTTGGACAGAAACGGACACCCTCCCCCAGAGGATATTGTGCTGTTCAGGGAGTTCTACTGCGCCAACAGTCGAGCCGAGGCGCTGGAGAAGGCCAGATCAGGGTTCCAGCGCAAGTACGAGGTTTATGGCGCCCACGGGTTGCAAGGCTCTGATGAAGAGCTAACAAGCCTGGTGACCGGCGATGTGGAGACTCAGACCGGCAGCACGTTCATCATCGGCAGTCCCCAGGACTGTATCGAGGAGCTGACGCGGTACCGAGACCTCGGCATCACCCAGGTGTGCATGCGCCTCTACTATCCCGGCATGTCCCAGAAGGAAACGCTGGAACACATCGAGCTTGTGGGCAGAGAGGTGTTGCCGGAGGCGCATCTCTTATCATCGTCTGCAATCAACCCTCGCCATTCTGAGTCCGCAGGCGAAGAATCTGGTCGTCGAAACACAGCGTTTGGCGTGCGCGGTCAGATACTTCGCTCCG
>JASLRP010000157.1 GCA_030743915.1 SAR202 cluster bacterium
TCCATCCTCTGGTATTGGGGCCTGTGTCGTCGTATCCTTGCTCATGGCGTATCCTCCTTTGCTGGATTGTGTTTGTTAGTTTATCCAGCAGGATACGCCACCTCTCTCATCCTCTCCATACACCACTTTCGATCATAACTCTTGAGTAAGCCGATTGTTCCCTTTTTCCGATTGAGTCGGGGCATCGTTCGGCGTCCAATGACAGAATTCGCTGATGCCGATGCGAACCGCACTACGATTTCTCGCGGCACCATGTTCCATCATCCACCTTGTGGCTGTACCATTCATGACCATTTTTCTCGTACCGGCGAAATGCGACCCCATGCTCGGCGCAAGAATGCGTGATTTTCTTGGACGTTTCAGGCGTTTCTGGGTTTGAGAGCGATTTTTCACCAGTACCGATACCCAAGGTACTGGTAGCATGTTTGCTGGTCGTTTTTTGGCCCTTTTTTGTCCATATCTGACGAAGCTGACCGGCGAGTTGGTCGTACAGGTCAGACTGTGCATCCTGCCAATTCTCATTGGGCGTTAGCGTACCTTCGGCTGCAATCTCGATTGTCTTGAATGAGCCATCACCCACTGGCTTTGAATATCGGATAGAAGCAGATACGTTGACAACCTTCATTAGTTGGCTCCCATGATGAAATTGGCGGCTTTTTCGCCTTGGCTGGCTGCCGTGATTACCAATCTCTTGTCTCGACCAATCGCTTTGGCCCATCCTTGGATGTATGCTTTCGAATTATCGATGGTGTTCGCGATACCGGATTCATGGCAAAGGAATGCAGCACCAAATTCCGCTACCAATTCTTCTTTGGAATATGTGGCCGAACCAAATGCGGCAATTCCTGTTTCGAGACCATGCCTATTCAGGCGTGATTCATGACCAGTCGAGTGCGAAGCCTCATGAAAAAGTGTCGAGTAATATTGTTCAGGCCCATGAAACGACTCTTGGGACGGAAGATGAACGGAGTCGGTGCTTGGTCGATAGTAGGCTTGGTTACCGCCATCGTGACCTATGCTCGGGCGATTGGGCATGTTTGAGATGATTTGTTCGGCCCGAGAGATTGGTTCGTGCTTGCCATTAGGTTGGTCTAATGCTGGTAGCTCCAATCCTTCGGTCTGTTCGACGTTGAACACCGAGTAGTACCGAAGTAGCCAAAATGAATCCTCATCCTTCTTCTCGATATGCTTCCAGAACACGATAGGTGTTGATTTTTCGCCCTTCCGAACGTGACCGCCGAGGCTCTGGGCTTTTCGGTACGTCAGCCATCGGGGGTCAGTGTACCCAGACATGCCCAGAACTATGGAATTGATTCCTTGATATGGACGACCATCCACATTGGTAGGTCGAGATGTTGTCCACGGTTTGCGCCAAGGAATATCACCTTGGTCGAGAACAGCTAAGATACGGTCTGTTATTACAACGTATGCGCTTGGCATTGTCGTCTGTCTCCATCTGACATCTCTGCGTCGGTAGATGGGTGTATTATATTGCTTTAGATAGTGTATAATTGTGACAACACAGTAAGGGAAAGATACGGCATGGACGAAGTGAAGTGGCTCACGGTGTCAGACATAGCAGAGACGCTTTCCGTGGACGTCGAGACCGTAAGGCGGTGGTTGCGGCGAAAACAGCTAAGAGGGGCCTTTCTGGGGCGCAGAGCCGGCTATCGTGTACGAGAGACCGACTTGAATAAGTTCTTAGAGACTCGATTCAACAAACCAGCAACAGGAGATGGATGATGTCACTGAGGAAAATTGCCAAGGAGCTTGGCGTAAGTCACACGCTGCTAGTTCTCTGGCGGCAAGGCAAGAGGAAGCTGTCACCTGAATTAGAAGCTCGTTACCATCAGCTAGTAACCAGTGGTTACAAAAGTGGTTACAACCCGGAAATCGAAACTAACAAAAATATCCACTCGGAGGGGTATGTCAGGCACGGGAAAGAGGTGGTGGGCGGTACTGGATTTGAACCGGTGACCTCTGCGATGTCAACGCAGCGCTCTAAACCACTGAGCTAACCGCCCATTTCAAGCCGAGGACCGACGCTCAGGATGTTGCGCGTCGGCTGAATAAAGTCTATCAAGGCCCCGAGAACCTGGTCAAATTTCCCGCATTTTGTGACAGATGCGATTTTCTGACCCGGTTTCCGGGGCCTTGGATTTTCAATAAGCTTAGTCGTCGCTGGAAGGAATCTGCTCGAAGGCGTCGTTTACGATGCTCTCCTCGACAACGAAGTCGGAGTCCTGCTGTCCAGAATCCTGTCCTTCGCCGCCCATTAGCGCATGGTCTTGGGGCTGGTTTCCGCCGGACATGATGCCAAGCGGCGCAGGAACAGCGCCCTCGGCCAGGCCGGTAATTTCGTCCCCAGTGAGGTCGAGACGGGCGGGTATCAGCCTACCGATAATGACGTTCTCCTTGAGGCCGCGCAGATAATCGATCTCGCCGTTAACGGCGGACTCGGTCAGCACGCGGGTGGTCTCCTGGAAGGAGGCCGCCGCAAGGAAACTGTCCATGTTCAGCGATGCCCTTGTGATGCCCAACAGCACCGGCGTGGCCGTGGCAGGCTCGCCGCCCTCGGCCAGGATGCCTTCGTTGGTCTCCTCGTAGTCCTGGCGGTCGATCAACTCTGCGGGGAGCAGGTCGGTGTCGCCGGGGTCGTCGATGCGGACCTTGCGAAGCATCTGGGAGATTATCAGTTCCACGTGCTTGTTGTGGATGGGCACGCCCTGAGACTTGTAGACCGCCTGCACCTCGTCGATGAGGTATCGACGCACTGCGTCCCGGCCCTGGATGCTCAGAATCTGCTGAGGGTTCTTGGGGCCGGAGGTCAGCGCCTGCCCTGCGATTACAGGGTCGCCGGACCGGACGATGATGTGGGCAGCGGCGGGTATGACATACTCGCGTTGCTCTTCGTCGCTCCAGGAGATGGTGAGAACGTCTCCATCTGCTCGAACGATTCCAGACACCCGAGCGATGAGGTCTGACGACTGGAGCGCCGTGACTTCCTCATCCTCTTCTTCTGAAGCGTCTTCTGGCTCGGCAAGTCTTTCGCCGATGGACACCATATCGCCGTCCTGCACTATGGAAGCAAAGCCCTCTGGCAGAACGTATTCGTCACTGTATTCTTCTGTGCTGACAATGCGGATGCTCCGGCCTTCTGGAAGCTCGGTGACCTCCACGTTGCCCGCGATCTCCGACAGCACGGCTTCGCCCTTGGGCGCTCGGGCCTCGAAGAGTTCCTCAACCCTGGGCAGACCTGACGTGATGTCGGCGCCCACGATACCGCCAGTGTGGAACGTGCGCATCGTTAGCTGTGTTCCCGGCTCGCCGATGCTCTGGGCGGCGATGATGCCCACAGCCTCGCCCTGCATCGCAGGTCGCATGGTTGCCAGCGATGTGCCATAGCACTTCTGGCATACGCCCTTCGGCGACTCGCAGTTCATAGGGGACCGGACCATTACGGCCTCGACTCCGGCGCTTTCCAACTGGTCGATGGCATCGTCGTCGATGACTTCGTTACGGTCCATAAGTATCTCGCCGGTTGTGGGGTCGCCAACTGGGGCCGCGATGTAGCGAGACCTGATCTGTTCGCGGAAGGAGGTCGCCATATCGTCTTCGTTGGCAGAGTCGATCCAGATGCCCGAAGGAGTCTCGCAGTCATCCTGCATGATGATGACTTCCTGAGACACATCGATCAGACGCCTGGTCAGGTAACCACTGTCGGCTGTTCTCAGAGCAGTGTCGGCCAGGCCCTTTCGAGCGCCGTGAGTGGAGATGAAGTACTCAAGCACGCTGAGCCCTTCGCGGAAGTTGGCTTTGATCGGGCGGGGAATGATACGACCCTTGGGGTCGGACATCAGTCCCCGCATGCCTGCCATCTGCTTTATCTGGGCGATGTTTCCTTTAGCTCCAGAGTTTGCCATCAGATAGATGCCGCCGTAGTTGCGGAGGTTTTCGTCGATGACCCTGGTCAGGTTGTCGTTGGTGTCGGTCCAAACCTGAACGGCATTCTGGTCGCGCTCTTCCTCGGTGATGAGGCCGTCCATGTACTGCTGTTCCAGCATTTCCACTTTGTCTTCGGCGTCGGCAATAATCCCAGCCTTCTCCTGGGGGACCTCCACGTCGTTGATGGCGATGGTGACACCGGCCATTGTGGCATGTCGGAAGCCCAGGTTTTTGATGGCGTCGAGGACATCTGAGGTCCCCTCGTTGCCTGTGATCTTGTAGCACTGGGCCACGATGTCTTTGAGCGTGCCCTTTTCAATCTCCATGTTCTGGAAGGGGATCTCGTCAGGCAGTTCGTCATTAAGGAGAATGCGCCCCATGGTGGTATCCAGAGACTGGACTTCACCATCTGGCAGCACATTCCGAACGTTGATTAGCGCTCTAAGGGCGATGATCTCCATATCGTAGGCCAGCCGAGCGTCGCTGAAGCTGTTGAATTGTCGGCCAGACCCTTTAGCGGTCTCATCGATGATTGTCATGTAGTAGGTTCCCAGAACGATGTCCTGGGTCGGAGCCACGATAGGCTCGCCGGAGCTGGGCGAAAGCATGTTGTATGTGCTTAGCATCATGCGCCGAGCCTCGGTGACCGCCTCCCTGGAGAGGGGCACGTGGACGGCCATCTGGTCGCCATCGAAGTCGGCGTTGAAGGCCGTGCATACCAGAGGATGCACCTGGATGGCCGCGCCGTCGATCAGAACAGGCTCGAAGGCCTGGATGCCCAGACGGTGCAGCGTGGGCGCGCGATTGAGAAGCACGGGCCTGTCCTTGACGACCTCTTCGAGGATGTCCCAGACCTCTGGCCTGATGCGTTCTGCCATGCGTTTTGCGCTCTTGATGTTGTGGGCGTAGCCTTTCATGACAAGCCGGTTCATGACGAATGGCTTGAACAGTTCCAGGGCCATGCGCCTGGGAAGGCCGCACTGGTGGAGCCTCAGCGTAGGACCGGCGATGATGACCGAGCGGCCACTGTAGTCCACGCGCTTGCCGAGAAGGTTCTGGCGGAAACGGCCCTGCTTGCCTCTTAGAAGATCGGATAGAGACTTGAGCCGGTGGTTGTGGCTGCCCGACACGGGACGTCCGCGACGTCCGTTGTCGATCAGAGCGTCCACGGCCTCCTGGAGCATGCGCTTCTCGTTGCGCACGATGATCTCCGGAGCCATAAGTTCGATGAGCCTCTTGAGTCGGTTGTTTCGATTGATAACCCTGCGATACAGGTCATTCAGATCGCTGGTGGCGAATCGTCCGCCGTCGAGCTGCACCATCGGGCGCAGTTCAGGGGGCAGGACCGGCAGAGTTGTCAGCACCATCCAGTCGGGCTTGTTTCCGCTCTTTCGGAAGGACTCGATGACGCGAAGGCGTTTGATGGCCTTTTTGCGGCGTTGACCGGAGGTGGACTGCATTTCGTCTTGCAGGCCGTCGCGAACCACTTCAAGGTCCACGCCGTTCAGGACTTTCAACACCGCCTCTGCGCCCATTCCCGCTTTGAATATGCCGGAGTACTGGTCTCGAAGTTCCCTGAACCGGGTTTCGGTCAAAAGCTGGCCGATTCGCAGGTCTTCCAGATCGTCGATCTGGGTCATTATGTCGTTTTCAAAGTTGGACTTGCCTTCGTCAAGTTGAGCCTCGAGTTTGGCGATTTCAACCTGAAGTTCGGCGCGCGGATCCGGAGCTTTCTCTTCGCCATCCTCGCCTTCTTCAGACTCTTCCGAGTCCTCGGGGGGGTCTCCCAGATCGGCCAATTGATTTTGGAGTTTTTCAATCTCCGCCATCATCTCCAGTTCGATCTTTTCCAAGCCTTCGTCCAACTCTACCTGGAGTTGGTCAACCCTGGTGGTGCGAAGCTCGACGTCGAGTTCGGTCACAAGGTACTGTGCGAAGTACAGCACCCTGTCAAGGTTCCTGGGAGACAGGTCTAACAGCAGGCCCAACCTGCTGGGAGTCCCTTTGGAGAACCAAATATGGGCCACAGGAGCGGCCAGGGCGATGTGCCCCATGCGCTCGCGTCGCACCTTTGAACGGGCTACTTCGACGCCGCAGCGGTCGCAGATAACGCCCTTATAGCGAATTTTCTTGTATTTTCCGCAGTAGCATTCCCAGTCCTTGGTGGGCCCGAAAATACGCTCGCAGAACAGGCCGTCCTTTTCAGGGCGAAGCGTGCGGTAGTTTATGGTTTCTGGCTTGGTTACTTCGCCGTATGACCAGATTTTGATCTGATCAGGCGAGGCCAGCGAAATTCTGATTGCATTGAAGTCGTTACCGCCGAGGGCCATATGTCAAACTCCATCAAGCTGATAGTGTTGTCCCCGATGCACATTTGCCGATACTAAGGTTGCGGATCGAAGTTCCCCGAATGGAGATGCGAAAGAGCCACAGCCTCTGAATAATCGTTCGGCGGGACTGCCTTCGCACAGTTTCGTATGTTTTGTTGAATGTTAGTCGTCGTCGCCTACGGATTCAGGAGTGGCTGTTTCTTCTTCGGTCTGATCGCTTTCGGACTGGTCGTCAGTGGCCGCCTCCAACGTGGATGTCGGGCTGTCTTCCACGACTCCGACTGGCTCGCTCTCGACTGAAGCGACTGGCTGGTCATCAATGTCCGTTGGCGCTTCGTTGACAGGCGCCTCCTCTGCCTGGGCTTCCTCAGTCACGCCGGCGCCCACTGCCACAGGAATCTGAGGGATGTCATCGTCATTGTCTTCAACCATGTCCAGAGCCGCGATCTGTTCGGCGGCGTATTCGTCGTCCAGGTCGTCCAGTTCAAGCTGGTCGGGCGACTCATGGAGCAGTTCTACCGACAGTCCCAGGCTCTGAAGCTCTTTGAGCAGAACGTGGAACGATTCAGGTATGCCGGGCTGGATGACGTCTTCGCCCTTGACGATGGCTTCGTAGGTCTTGACTCTGCCCACCACGTCGTCTGACTTGACGGTCAGCATCTCCTGGAGGTTGTAGGCGGCGGAGTAAGCCTCCAGCGCCCAGACCTCCATCTCGCCGAACCTCTGGCCGCCGAATTGGGCCTTGCCGCCCAGGGGCTGCTGAGTGATGAGCGAGTACGGGCCGGTGGAGCGAGCGTGAATCTTGTCCTCAACCAGGTGGATCAGTTTGAGCATGTAGATGTAACCCACGGTGATCGGCTGGTTGAACTGCTCGCCGGTCCTGCCGTCGAACAGCGTTGCCTTGCCGATAATGGGCGCGGCCTTTTGCTCCTCACGGTTGAGTCGCAGGACTTCGACCATCATGTCTTCTTCGGACATGTCGGTGATGTCCTTGCCGATGTCTTCTTTGAGCCAGACCTCGATACATGCCTTGCGAGGGCCGCCAAGTTCAGGGCTCTCGAATATGGCTTCGTAGTCGTAACCTCGCTCGGTGATCCACTGTTTCAGATGTCTTTCGTCCACCTCGAATTCGTCATTGTGGCTGGACTTTCTGGGGTCGACGGCGCCTGACTTCTCGACGAGCCAGGCCTGAGCCAGCGCGTCTTCAATCGCGGTGTCGGGCGCTCCATCAAACACAGGAGTGACGGCTCGGAAGCCCAGCGCTTTTGCCGCCCAACCCAGATGGGTTTCCAGCACCTGCCCCAGGTTCATGCGCGAAGGCACTCCGATGGGGTTGAGGATTATGTCTATGGGCGTTCCGTCTGGCAGGAAGGGCATGTCCTCTTCCGGCAGGATTCGGGCGATGACGCCCTTGTTGCCGTGGCGTCCGGCCATCTTGTCGCCTTCGGTGACTTTGCGAGTCTGAGCTACCCACAGGCGAACGAGTTTGTTCACTCCAGGAGGCAGTTCGTCTTTGTTGATTCGGCTCAACACCTTGACGTCAATGATCTTGCCGCGCTGTCCGTGGGGCACTCTCAGGGAGGTGTCCTTAACGTCGCGGGCCTTCTCGCCGAAGATGGCCCGAAGGAGTTTTTCCTCTGCGCTCAACTCGGTCTCACCCTTGGGCGTGATCTTCCCGACAAGGATGTCGCCAGGACCGATCTCTGCGCCGACTCGGATGATGCCTTCTTCGTCAAGGTTTCGCAGGCTGTCCTCACCGACGTTGGGGATGTCTCGCGTTATCTCTTCGGCGCCCAGCTTGGTGTCTCGGGCCTCGACCTCGTGCTTTTCGATGTGAATCGAGGTGAACTTGTCCTCTTTGACCATCCGGTTGCTGATGATGATGGCGTCCTCGAAGTTGTAGCCTTCCCAACTCATGAAGGCGACGAGAACGTTCTGGCCCAGGGCCAATTCGCCCTGTCCGGTGGACGAGCTATCGGCCATCACCTGGCCTGCTTTCACTGTATCGCCTCGTGACACTATGGGTCGCTGGTTAACGCAGGTCCCCTGGTTGGAGCGGACAAACTTCAGCAGGTTGTAGGTGTGGTTCTCTCCCTCAGAGTCGGTAACGATGATCGCATCGCCGGTGGAGTGCGTGACCACGCCGTCGGTGCGGGAAATTATCACCTGACCGCTGTCTCTGGCGACACGGCCCTCCATGCCCGTGCCCACCAGGGGCGGGTCGGGGCGCAGCAACGGGACTGCCTGCCTCTGCATGTTTGATCCCATCAGAGCGCGGTTGGCGTCGTCATGCTCAAGGAAAGGTATCAGGGCTGTCGAAACGCTGACCAACTGAATTGGGGCAACGTCTGCATACTCCACCAACTCAGGCGGTTCCATGCCGACCAGATCGCCCTTGCGGGTCTCGACCCTGTCATCCACGAACTGGCCCACATCGTCAACAGCGGAGTTGGCCTGAGCAATGATTACCACTTCCTCGGCATCGGCGGACAGGTATTCAATGTCATTGGGGTTATCTGAAATGAATGGCTTGACGGCAACCGGTTGCTCTTCCAATGCGGCAATACGCGTGAGGGTGCCCGAACTCTTCCGAACAACGCCTCCGGCTCGGAGGACGTTCTTTCCGTCAGGGCCTGCCACATCTGCGGTGATGGTGCGGCCATCCAGTCGAGGATCGGTGTTCATCATCGACTGGAATATGACGCGATAGGGGGTCTCGATGAACCCGTACTCGTTTGTTCGCGCGTATGTCGCCAGCGAACCCAGCAGGCCGATGTTCGGGCCTTCTGGCGTCTCGATTGGGCAGATTCTGCCATAGTGGGAGTGGTGAACGTCGCGGACATCGAAACCCGCGCGCTCTCTGGACAGACCGCCAGGGCCCAG
>JASLRP010000158.1 GCA_030743915.1 SAR202 cluster bacterium
ATCCAGCCGAAAGAGCGAGCCCGACCGGGCCGCGTTGGACACTATCGACTCCCGGCCGCCTGTCCCCCGCTCAAAGTACATAGCCAATCCCTCGTTGACCCAGGCTGGAACTTTGGCTCTTGGAGAATTGATCGCCTCGTCGAAAAAGAGGTGAGTCATCTCGTGAATCATGCCATCGACGCCGAGGCCTGCAAGAAGAAACACATCGTACTCTCCGAACGCGAAGCCGCTGTAAAGCTGGCCGTCTGAGGCAGTCTGACTAACACGTGGAAAGGTCCTGCCCGATTCCCGGCTGCCGTTCGTAATTACAGCTTTCATTTTGTCGAGACCTTCCACTCCGAACATCGAGAGGACCGGCAGCAAGTGTTGGTTGACCTCGTCAGCCACCCCTTCAACGAGGGGGCGAGGCCTATCGTGCCATAGAATCTCAAAAGTCCCTGCGTCGTACCGTTGCCAGTTGTAACGAGGGTCCAGATACTCGATGGTGAACCGCTCAGACTCTACAGTCTGTCCGTCAGAGTCCTGGAAGGCGTAGTAGTACTCGATATCCACGCCCGAAGGAATAAACCCCGACGACGCAGTGGATATGACAAACTCCGCCGACACGCCGCCGGACGTGCGAAGAATGTTAGGATAGCCGTAGATCAAGGCGTCCTGGCGACCGATCCGATAGAACAGTTGCACGTTGACCACGTTCTCGACAGACTCAGCCTCAAGCTCCAGCACTATGCGGTCCGGGAACTCGATTCGATGTTCCGCCGACACGACGAGCGTCGAGCCGTTCATGCCGGCAATCGGAGCCGCGTCGGCGCCTCCCAGTCCTATCATCGCCCCCATGGCCAGGGCAACCAGTCCGTAAATCAATACGCTCCCTCGTTCTTTTGAACGTTTTGCTTAAATCCCTACTATCTTGATGGTCGAATGGGCCTTATAGATTCGATTAATGTTCAACAACAACGCGGTGAAGTCTTCGACATATCTCGCGTTTTCGAGTTTCCCGCCGTCAACTCCCCTTGCTCCCTTTATTGTATCGGCAAGCGCGATGACCTGCGTTTTGGCTTCGTCGTCGTCCGAGCAGACGATCACATCTGACTCGATTGCGCGATCTGGAATCAGCAAATCCTCGGCGCTTATATTCTGAAACGCCGCAACGACCCGCGAGTCAGGCAGGATTGCCAGGGCCTGCTGAGCCGCGGACCCTTCATCCACCAATATGGCCGACACCTGGCCTCTGCTAAACGCAAGTGGAGCGACCACGTCCACAACGATCTTGCCATCGAGTTCGTCTCGCAGGCTCTCCAGCGTCGCCTGATGTCCGCCGAACGGCACAGCGATGAATACGATGTCCGATTCTGCCGCCGTCCGGTCGTTCAGATGGCCCTGGATCGAGCCTGGGGGCGCGAACTCGGCGACGCTCTGCGCCGCCTCCTCCGCCCTGCCCAGGTCCCGCGACCCGATCATCACCTGTTCTCCCGCCAGAGCAAACCTGAGCGCAAGCCCTCGGCCTTCCGGTCCCGTGCCTCCAACAAATCCAATCATTGCGAATTCAACTCCCACAATCGTTTCTGATGCCACTACGATCATACGAGGTTACACCAACAGCGCCGCGCGCGTCTCTGACAGGGGCATTTTCTACTCTGTCGGATCATGAAAAGTCACGGCATCTCTCTGGTTAATGAAGCGTGGCGGACTGACTGGATTCTGCCTGCCCCGTTGCGCTGGCAGTCCGGTTTGAATAAAATGAACCGAACAACTCACATAACAAGGAGAGAACACATGGCCAAAGTATCCACTGAGCTGATCAGGAACGTAGTTCTGCTGTCGCATAGTGGGGCGGGTAAGACAATTCTCTCTGAATCATTGCTGAATCAGACTGGCGTCACCAACCGCATCGGCACTGTAGAAGACGGCACGACCGTCTCAGATTATGAGCCCGAAGAATCCAAGCGCGGAAACAGCGTGCAGACATCGATCATGCACATGCCGTGGCGCGACCACAAGATCAACATCCTGGACACACCGGGGTACGCCGACTATCGCGGCGAGGTAGTGTCCGGAGTCAGGGTCGCCGACTGCGCGGTGATCGTCGTCTCGGCGCCGTCTGGACTTGAGGTGGGCACGGCCCAGATGTGGAGAATGGCCGACGACCATAACCTGCCACGACTGGTATATATCAGCAAGATGGACCGAGAAAATGCGGATTTTGGACGAGCCTTGGATTCCCTCACCGAACGATTCGGTCGCCATCTCGTCCCCTTGCAAATTCCCATCGGCGCTGAGGACTCTTTCACCGGCGTGATCAATCTTCTGGCCAAAGACGCCGACGTCCCACCCGAACTTCAAGGCGAAGTGGACGACGCAATGGAACGGCTCACCGAGGCCGTCGCAGAAATCGACGACGAACTTGCGGATAAGTACCTTGAGGGCGAGCAGATAACCGAGGTTGAAATTCGGGCTGGCCTCATCCAGGGAATTCGTGATGCGACGCTGGTTCCGGTGCTGGCGGGTTCGCCAACTAATTCCCTCGGAGTGACCGAACTCTTGGACGTCATCACAGATTACATGCCATCGCCTGCCGACTCTGAGGCCGTGATCGTGACGACAGCGGGAAACGACGAAGAGTCGGAAATAGAATGCAAGTCCGACGGCCCTCTGGCGGCGCTGATCTTCAAAACAGCCGCAGACCCGTTCGTGGGCAGGCTTTCGTACTTCCGGGTGTACAGCGGCACGCTGGACTCAGACAATCAGTACTGGAACGCCAGCAAAGCCGAGGCAGAAAGGGTCGGGCAGGTTTTCGTCGTGAACGGCAAGAACCAGGACGGTGTGGATGGTCTCGCCGCTGGCGACATCGGCGCGATTTCCAGATTGAACTCCGTGGTCACTGGAGACACCATCAGCTCAAGGGATAACCCGCTGGTGATTCAGGGCCTTAGTTTCCCGAACCCTGTGCATCACATGGCCGTGTCTCCCAAGACTAAAGCCGACGTCGACAAGATGACTAGCTCCCTGTCGAGGATCGTCGAAGAAGACCCTTCCCTTATCGTCTCAAGAGACGAACAGACCCTTGAGGTCATAATGCAGGGGCTGGGCGAGACCCACCTTGACGTGGCCATCGAGAAAATGAAGCGCAAGTTCGGCGTCGAACTGGAGATGTCGATACCACGGGTGCCCTACATGGAGACTATCAGCCGGCGGGCACGGGTCGAATATCGCCACAAAAAACAGAGCGGTGGCCACGGCCAGTTCGGTCACGTATGGCTGGAGGTTGAACCGCTGCCGAGGGGTTCAGGATTCGAATTCGCCCAATCAATTGTCGGAGGCGTCGTTCCTCGCGAGTACATCCCCTCCGTGGAAAAGGGCGTTCGTGGAGCGCTGGACGGCGGCGTAGTCGCTGGATTCCCCGTGATCGACTTCAAGGCAACCCTGGTGGACGGCAGTTTCCACACGGTGGACTCATCCGGCGTATCCTTCGAGATCGCGGGAGGCCATGCCGCCACCAAAGGCATGGAGCAGGCAGGCCCTGTGCTGTTGGAACCGATCATGAAGGTTGATATCACCGTGCCCGACGAGTTCACTGGTGACATCATCGGTGACCTGAACGGTCGGCGGGGCCGCATCCAGGGGATGGTCCCCAACGGCGACGGCACGACGACCATCAACTGCGAGGCGCCCAGGGCCGAGATGCTCACATACGCCACGGAGCTTCGTTCCCAAACTCAGGGCCAGGGCTCGTTCACGATGGAATTCGACCACTACGAGGACGTTCCTCAGCACATGGTCGATCAGGTCGTGAAATCCATGACCGAACAGCAAGAGGCTGCTGAGGCTCGAAGCTAGAGACAATTTCCAGACTGGATACGAAAACCGGGGAGCGAGTCAGTCGATTCGCTCCCCGGCTTTTTGGGGGATTCGATCTTTAGAGACCTTCCAGCAGGCGGCGCACGGTCGAGCATTGCTCGCACGGACAATCGCGGCGGTGGGTCTTGGCCTCCGTCGGTTTTTTCTTCATCTTCTTTTTCATGCGGTTGCTCAGCTTGCGCTCCTTCGGCCCCTTTCGACGGGACATGCAGTTGGCGCAAGTGCAAGCAGGTGGATGTTTTTGATTCCAGTTTGGTCGCATGAGATTGATCTTTTGCGGTATCGTTCAGGAAGTCAAGCGCGATGGGAATGGTACCCCTGCCCGGACTCGAACCGGGGCACCCGGTTTAGGAAACCGGTGCTCTATCCGCCTGAGCTACAGGGGCGCATGAATGAGAGCCAACAACGGGCCGCAATTCCATTCCATTCGAGATTCAGGCCCACTCCCAATATTCTAGCATCGGCTCAGCCCGCTTGACCAGACGGAGATTCGGCAAGCTGAGAGACTTTCCGAACAAAGTCAGCGCTTCGAAGTTCCCTCTCCAGGATGTATCGAATATGCGTGGTGAGCAATCGTTCTACGTCGTATCGGGCCGCTTTGGATATTCGAACGCCGTCCAGTCGATCAAATGAACGCTCTCGTTGAAGCAATCGCAGGACTTTCATGGCGTTGAGTTGAACGGGGACAACAGCTGTGGCTTCGCCGAATCCGCATGAAGGGCATGAGACACCCCCCGCGCTCACGTTAAAACGATGGTCCTGAGGCTCCAGCATCGCGCCACACTCCACGCACTGGGTCAGTTCGGGATTGAACCCTGATTCATCCAGAAGGCGCATTTCGAAGTGGCGAACCAAGAGCCACGGGTTGGCGACATCATCCATTCGTGACAGTGTGTCGAGGGCCAGCCGGTAAGCTGGATAGTTCGACGAGTGTTCGGTTGTGAAACCGTCCAGCAACTCGCAAAGGTAGATCGCGTGCGAGAGTCTGTCGAGGCGTTGGCTCAGGTTCTGGTGTCGATTGACGGTCTGAGCTTCGTTCACAACGTCCAGATCGCGCCCCACAGAGGCGGTGAGAGCAACCTGGCTCAGTAGCTCCATTTGACCGCCAAGTTTGCTCTTAGGGCGACGCACGCCCTTGGCGACGACCCTTATCTTGCCGAGGTCACGAGTCAGAAGCGTGACAATTCTGTCCGCCTCGCCCAGCGGGTACTGCCTGATCACCAGACCTTCAGTCGAGTATGTTCTCGATCTCACAGCGCATCCAGTTGTTCGGTGGGTTGGAGAAGCAAATCGCCAGGCCGATCATCGTAACTTTCATTATTGATCGTTGTTACGATTTTTCAGACGCCTGAATCAGAATATTTCGCGGCGTTCGATGGCTCTGCCCAGGGTCGCTTCGTCAGCATACTCAAGGTCTCCACCGACGGGAAGGCCACGTGCAGGACGGGTCGTTTTCACGCCCAGAGGTTCGAGCAATTTGTGAATGTACATCGCTGTGGCTTCGCCTTCGAGGTTGGGGTTGGTGGCGAGAATCACTTCAGGCACGGACGCGTCACGAAGCCTGGCCAAGAGTGGTTGAATCTTGAGGTCGTCTGGTCCCACTCCGTTCATCGGCGAGATTACGCCGTGCAGAATGTGGTACAACCCTCGGTAGCTGTGCGTTCGCTCCAAAGCAAGGACGTCCAGAGCCTCCTCGACCACACAAATGGTCGATCTGTCTCTTTTGGTGTCCGAGCAGATCACACATGGATCAAGCTCAGTTATGTTG
Organism: SAR202 cluster bacterium; assembly: GCA_030743915.1. Lineage (GTDB taxonomy): Bacteria > Chloroflexota > Dehalococcoidia > Lucifugimonadales > UBA1123 > UBA1123. The sequence goes on from JASLRP010000158.1 coordinate 5,627, forward strand.
TAGCAGGTCGAGCACATGACGATCCGCTCTTTGACCGCGATGATAGCCTCCGCCAGAGATTGGGCATGCTCATCGGGCATGCGAATCAGATAGTAAGCCAGCCGTTGGGCCGTTTTTGGTCCAACTCCAGGGAGTCGGTGGAACTCCTCAACCAACCGGGTAACTGGCGTGGCGGAGTAAGAATTTTCTGCGCCGTTCAAGGTTGCGGTCCCCCTTTATGTGAGGCCGGGGATATTCAGTCCGCCAGTCAGCGCCCCCATTCGAGACGACACCATCTCCTGCGCCTGGTTCAGGCCTTCGTTGACTGCCGCCAGCACAAGGTCTTGAAGCATCTCGACGTCATCGGGAGTCACCGCTTCGGGATCAATGGTGATGGACTCAACGGTCATCTTGCCCGACACGACGACGGTGACCATGCCTCCGCCCACCGATGCTTCGACGGTCTCGGTCTCAAGGTCCTGTTGAAGCTGGGCCATCTGTCGTTGAAGCTGCTGGGCCTGCTTGATCATCTTCCGGTTCATCATGATTGTTCATCCTCCCTTTGGTCCACAATTCGGGCGCCCATCAACTGGGCTGCGCGAACAAGGTGGCTCTGGTTGGCCTGTTTACGCGTGGGGCCGCTGTTTTCGGTTGATAGTTCGCCGACTATCTCATAATCGGCTCCCATTGCCTTATTTATGATAGCGCTCACTTCCCGTCGGACGCCGGGATTATCCATCTCGCCTTTGAAGCGATCGTAATGGCTTTCATGGGGGAAGGGAGCCACGATGCGACTGCCGTCCAATGACACGCCTTTGGCGCTTCTCAAGACCGGTCCCAGCTTGAACCTGTTCCCTGTGTTTCGCAGGTCACGCAAAATCTGGGGCCACTGAACGGTGAGCCTTGCGGCGGGATCTTCCGGCAAAGGCTCCGACGAATCTCGACGAGGCGGAGGTCGAGGCGACGGTCTGTTGTCGGGTTGGCGCTGCTGGGGCGGCCTGGACGGAGCAGAGTTATTGTTCTGATACGAATTCGGGGCCGCGTTTCTGGCGGGTTGTTGCTGAACCGGCCGGTTGTTTTGAGTTTGCGGGGCGGGCGCCGCCTGGCGGACGGGCTCTGGCGCCAGACTAGACTCGACCAACGCCAGTTCCAGTGGCAGAGGGGACGAACTATCGTGTCTCATGTCCGCCGAACTGAACGCTTTGATCGCCTTCAGCAGGTGAGACAACTCCGAACCAGACGCCACTTCCTGGATTTTCGTCGTCACCTCGTCTGAGTAACCCAATTCGCTGGCCGAGCCTGACTTGACCAGCATTACGGCCCTCAGGAATTCTGTGACGCTCCGTTGAAGCTGACGGAGGTCCGCTCCGGAGTTCGACACTTCGTTTATCGTGGCAAGGCCCTCCCCGACCGATTTAGCCACCACATGCTCGGCCAACTTGAGCGCTTCGGCGTCCCCGCCAAGACCCAGCATCTCACGTATCTGGTCGCCTTGCAGCGACGAGCCATATGAAACGACGGCCTGCTCCAGAAGGTTCTCCGCGTCTCTGAGGCTTCCGGTGGCAGACCTGGCGAGAATTTCGAGAGCTTCTTCGGTCGCTTGAACGCTCTCGGCTTCGCATAGTTCCGCCAGCTTTTGGCTCATTGCGCTCAGGGGAACTCTGCGGAAATCGTGTCTCTGGCAACGCGAAATAATCGTCAGCGGAACCTTGTGAGCCTCCGTTGTCGCCAGGATGAATATGGCGTGGTCGGGTGGCTCTTCCAGGGTTTTGAGCAAGGCGTTAAACGCCTGCTCGGTGAGCATATGAACTTCGTCAACAATATAGACCTTGTATCGAAACTCGTTGGGAGCGAAGTTGATCTTGTCGCTCAGAGATCTGATGTCGTCGATGCCTCGATTACTGGCTCCGTCGATCTCAATGAGGTCCAGCGCCCTGCCCTCGCTGATCGAAACGCAGGCGTCGCATGTGTTATCAGGTTCGCCATCAACTGGCGAAGTGCAATTGACGGCCTTGGCCAGTATCCTGGCCGTGCTGGTTTTGCCTGTGCCTCGCGGGCCGCAAAGCAAATACGCGTGGGAAATCCGGTTAGTCGCCACCGCTCGTTGAAGCGTCTGGGTAACCGACTCTTGGCCCACCACGTCGGTGAGTCTTTGGGGTCGCCACTTTCGGTATAGCACCTTGCTGGTCATAACTTATCTTCCAGGTCCGGCTTCTATCAAGTAACCGCCAGACTCGATTGCGGCGAACGCCTTCTCTTCCCAGATTTTCATCTCCGCCGCCTCGTCATCATCCTCATGATCGTAACCTAACAGATGCAAAATGCCGTGGGCAAGGAGAACAACCAATTCCTTTTCGACGGTATGCTCGGCCTGCGAAGCCTGTCGTTCGGCCTGAGGATAAGAAATAACGATCTCGCCCAGATCTGTTTCCATCGCGGGCGGTAGGATGAATTCATCAGCCATCGCAGGCTCTGGCTTCTGATCCTCGTCACCATAGAATGTCCCAGAGTGAGCATACGAAAACGAAAGGACGTCCGTCGTCTCGTCGAGACCTCGGTGGGTCCTGTTCAACTCTGCAACTGTGTCATCATCAGTGATGACCACGCTCAGACCTTCTCCAGACACGCCGACACCGTCCAACGCAGCCGCGGCGACATGACCAATCCACCCACCATCAATGAGATGGGATTGCTCCTCGAATACCTGAACTGAGACGTTTGGGGGGGGCGACGAAATGGACAATGACGAACCTTTGGTCTAATGCTATCATTATACCTCGAATACGGCCTTCGTGCCTGATTTTGACTCTCAATTCTGGGATTCTGCTTTGCTTGCATGTCCGCGAAATATAGGTCTTCTGACTCTGGGCTTGATGGCGCTGACGTTGGCAGCCTGCTCTCAACAGGATGCACAAACTGACGGTCCGGCGCCGTCTGAATCGTTGCCTGACATTCTTGTGACAAGCAACGCATTTAGCGGCGGAGATTCCATCCCGAAACTTCACACATGCGACGGCGCCGACGTCTCCCCAACGTTGAGTTGGAACGGCGTCCCGACCGGCGCCCAAAGTCTGGCTTTGATTATGGATGATCCTGACGCGCCCGGTGGAACCTGGGTGCATTGGGTGGTTTACGGACTGCCGTCCGATCTGGGATCTCTGGCGCATGACGCATATCCAACTTCTGCGGTTGGAGGGTCCAACGATTTTGGCGACACTGGTTATGGTGGTCCCTGCCCTCCCTCCGGCCCCGCGCACCGATATTTCTTCAAACTGTACGTCCTGGACTCAATCATCGACCTGGAGCAAGGAGCAACCAAATCCCAACTTCTGGAGGCTATGAACGGCCACATTCTCGCTCAGGGGACGCTGATGGGGACCTACCAACGTTAATTCAAGAATAGAGGAACTGACATATGAAAATCACCGACCTGACCATTCACCGCATGTCCGCTGTCCCCGAGAAGAACGACGGGACCAACTGGCTTTTTGTGCGTATCGAGACTGACTCTGGCATACACGGCATCGGCGAGGGCAGCCTCCAGTACAAAGACGCTGGCCTTGCCGCCGAATTGAACGAGTTCAAACGATTCATTATCGGCAAAGACCCTTTCGAGATTGAGAACATCTGGACGTCGCTGTATCGCCGGGTCACGTGGGCTGGCGGCCCGGTGACGATGAGCGCGATCAGCGCCATCGACCTCGCCCTGTGGGACATCAAGGGCAAAGCTCTGGGCGTCCCCGTGTATGAACTGCTTGGCGGCAAATATCGCGAGACGGTCCGTATATATGCTAATGGCTGGTTTGCCGGCTGCGAGACTGCTGAACAGCACGTCGAAGCGGCGCTGAAGATTGTCGAGGCTGGCTACCGAGCTCTGAAATTCTACCCGTTCAAAGGCCCACAGGTGATCACGCCGGAGCGTATGGAACACGGCATCGAGCTTGTCAGGGCCGTTCGTGACGCTGTCGGGCCGCTTGTCGAGATCGGAATTGACATACGCTCTCGCCTGGACATGTGGAGCGTGTCCAGGGTCGCGCAACTCCTGGAACCCTACAACATCGCTTGGCTGGAGGAGCCAGTGATGTTCGACAACGTTGACGCCATCAGCGCGTTGGCGCGTTCTCTCAGGGTGCCAGTTGCCACAGGCGAGCAGCTATTCAATCGTTGGGAATTCAGGCCGTTGCTGGAACAAAACGCTGTCAAGATCATCCAGCCTGACATCTGCCATGCGGGGGGAATCTCAGAGTTGAAGAAGATCGCCACGGCAGCCGAAACGTACTATGTCAGCGTTGCGCCCCACAACTCCAACGGTCCGATTTCGACGGTCGCGAGCCTCCATCTGGACACCTGCATACCCAACTGTTTCATGCAGGAGGTGTTCGTGAACTTCCTGCCCAGGTACGAGGCTGTGTTGACGAACCCACTGGTCATCGAGGATGGCCATGCGTCGCCACCTGCAGGCCCGGGATGGGGCACAGACATCGATCTTGAGGCGTTAAAACAGTATCCGCCCAACGATTATGTGACCGTCGAGTCAGAACCGTATACGGCGTTCTGACGAGCGACGTTCGCAGGAAACCAGCTAGTTTTCAGTCGGCGCGGCAGGCAATCCTGCGGGTGACTGGAGGAACTGGAACAGATCACTGTCCGCGGGGACAACGATCGTGGACTTCTCTGCGAATATGTTCTGGTAGGCTTCCAGGCTCCTCTGGAACGAGTAGAAATCGAGGTCAGACCCGATGGCGTCTGCGAATATCTGCACGGCCTGGGCTTCGCCTTCACCTCGTGTGATATTGGCTGTTTTCTCAGCGTTTGCGACAATGATAGTCGCTTGCCTGTCCACGTCGGCCCGAACGGTCGCGTCGATCTCGGCGCCCTCGGCTCGTTCCTTGTCGGCCTTCCTCTTGCGCTCGGCCTGCATGCGGGCGTACACGCTTTCGGCAATTTCGGGCGGGAAGTCGGCGCGTTTGATCCGCACGTCAACCAACTCGATACCGAACTCAGCCAGTTTCGGCTTGGAGTTTTCTCGAATTCTTGCCATGATGGGTTCGCGGCTCGTGGTGATAATCTCGGCCTGGTTGTCTCCGGCGATTTCGGCTCTCATCTCTGAGGAGATGATGTCCACTGCGCGGGAGGCCGCCTGGGATTCGGTTCTGACCGTTTCACGGAACAGGCTGGGGTTAACGATTCGCCCCCTGGCGTACACGTCGATAATCAGGCGTTTTTTGTCTTTCGTCAGCAGTGAATCGGGCGGAGCGTCAAATATCAGCAACCGCTTCTCAAAGTATGTCACCGAATCGACAAACGGCGTTTTAGCATAGAGGCCGGCGTTCTTGACCTCTTGCTGGATTTCACCGAAACGTGTGACGATGGCGACCTGCTTCTCGTCTACCACGAAGAATATCTGTGGTCCGAGGATTCCCGCGGCCAGCGCTCCAATAACTAACAGGACTGCAACGAATTTCATATCAATTACCTATGGTTGGTTCAGGCCGAATTCGGCCGGAAGATCGCTGGTTTGTTCAGTCAGGGGCAGGAATTGCAAAAGCCCTCCACCGGCTTCTTCAGACACCACGTATTTTGTGATGCCCGGGAGAATACCTTCCATCGCTTCCAGATAAAGCCTTTGGCGAGTGACCGAAGGCGCTTTCTTGTACTCTTCCAGAATCGAAAGGAACCGGGCAGCTTGACCTTCCGCCAACGCGACCTTCTCCTGCTTGAAAGCTTCAGCTCCTTGGGTAAGCGCGGCAGCCTGACCTCTGGACCGAGGGAGAATGTCTTCTTTGTAAGCGTCAGCCAGGTTGATTATTCTGGCCTTGTCCTCCTGAGCGCGGACCACCTCGTCGAAGGCGTCCTTGACTTGTTCAGGCGCGAAAACGTTCAGCAGTTTCACTTCACGAATGTTGATGCCGGTCTGGTAGGAGTCCATCAGGTTTTGCAACAGCAATTTGGTATCCGCCTGAATGTCCTCCTTGCCATCGGTTAGCACGTCATCAATCGGGCGACTGCCAACGATCTGTCGCAGAGCGGTTTCGGTGGCATCTACGATGGTCGCGCCTTCTGGATCAACCGACTTGTACAGGAAGAGCTCCAAATCTTTGATGTCGAACTGCACCAGCAACTGCACGTCCACGATGTTCGGAGCTTCACCGGGCAGGCCTGATTCGTCGGCGTCTCCGGTTATCATCAGAGACTCCAGCAGCACGGGCGTTCCGCCGCGCACGCCAATCTCCAGCCTCCGAATTTCGTCAACCTGGACAATGTCACGGGCACCGATAGGCGTAGGCCAGTACCAGTGCAAGCCCGGCCCCTGGATGCTGTTGAACCTGCCGAGTTTTCGCAGCGCCGCTTCCTCGCCCGGCTGCACGGTATAGAAACCCGTGCCGAGCCATACGGCAAACGCTCCCACGATCACAACGACAACCGCCGTCGCTCCGATTCCGCCGCCGCCGCCAAGGCGGAAACGACTGAATGCCTTCTTGACACGTTCTAATATTTGTTCGAAGTTTACTTCTGGCTCTTCAGGCCTGTACATTTGTCCCCCGTTTTCTGAGGATATTTGTTGGGTATATTATCACACCCATCTGAGGCGTAATGTTAAGGAAAATCGACTTTAAGATCATGGCAAAAGATTGCTTCAATCAGCGTAATTATCATTGTGCCATACAAATTTGGCTCTGCACAGGTTAATATCGGACGACAATTACGCTCACAATTGATACGTTTCACCTTGATTCGATGGTTTCCGGCCCCATCAATCCAGTTCATAGAGGCCGTTCAAAAACTCTTGGTAGCTGGAAAATCCGGCGACTTTCTTTACGAACGCGCCTACGTCAGAAGTTGAGTCACGGTATCGCTTCAGTTGGTCTGCTATCGGACTGGACGACGCGGCGCTGTCCGCATAGGTGCCATTGAACGCAAAGTACGCCTGGTTCAACTTGCGTATGTTGAACCCGTTTGCCACAAAATCCAGGCGTCGCTCCTCCATGAACGATTCTGCCTCTTCGATCTTGCCCTTGCTGAGCAATTCATCAACTTGCGCTCTTGTCTCTCGCATCTCGATTCTGAAATCGAACTTTTCGAGTCTCGTACCCTCATCTTCTTGCGTTCCACTGAAGTTTGCCACTGGAATGTTTGAATCCTTCAGGGTCGCAGCTATTGAGGGGAGCTGGAACGCGAGGTTTCCGATCTCTCTGCCTGCCAGATCTGCAAGGGTTTCGTTGAGGATCTGCATCTCCGAAGACTCGAACATGTTCTGTCCCAGCGGTTTGAAAAACAGGTAATGGTGCAGCCACTCGTGGGCCGCGATCCTGAGGGTGCCTTCGATGTCCCCGCCACTGTACAGCGATGCGGGATACGTGGCCACGCCGCCGATATCGACCACCAGCGCAGAAAGATCATCAGATTCCAGCAATTGGGATTCCATGCTCTCTCGGTCCTCCACCTGCACGCGGGGGTCAATCAGCACATCATGGGTCCGCTGAATGCGTTCACGTGGGGATGTGATCAACACTTTCGGAGGCTCAGTGAGGCGGATGTCCACCGGCGGAAATACCAGTTCAGCCAAGGCGCCCAGCCGCTGTTTCTGGGCGATTGCGCTGATCGCCGACTCCAGGGCTTCTTCGACATCCGGACGGAGTTGTTCCCTTCTGG
>JASLRP010000159.1 GCA_030743915.1 SAR202 cluster bacterium
CAAAATTCTCGGCCATATTCGCCAAGCGCGCGCTGTCGCCCGACTATGGTTGCACTCAAACCCTGCCGGCGCTCGTCGGAATGTCCAGAGCCCTGGAGCTTATGTACACAGGAGACATCATCGACGCTGCGGAAGCGGATCGTATCGGAATGGTCAGCCGGGTCGTCCCCGACGACGAACTGTCCGAGGCTGCAATGGAGCTTGCCACAAAACTGGCCAGCGGCCCCTCGATAGCCCATGCCCTCACCAAGAAGATGGCCTACACGGCCAACGAGCGCACCTTTGAAGAGCAGCTCTGGATGGAGGGCCAGTCCAGCACCGCCTCCAGTTCGTCCGAGGATCGCAAAGAGGGGTTGAAAGCCTTCATCGAGCGCCGCGAGCCGAACTTCCAGGGACGCTGACGCTCTCACATGTCGCAAGAGTTCTACAGCACCGACACCCCTGCCACTCGGCACGCGGCGGATCGCGCCGTCTCGTCGTGGAACATCGACGGAGAACCAAGACTCTTGGGGCGTCTGGAGAATTTCACGTATGAAGCCGGTTCCTACGGCAGGGAAAGGATAATTCGGGTCACCGAACCTTCCCACCGCACCATCGCCGAAATTGAGGCCGAGCTTGACTGGCTGCGCTTCATTTCAGAGCAGGGTATCAGCGTGGCAGGGCCTCTGCCGTCAGAGAATGGCAACCTGGTGGAGACCTTTGACGCCGAGGACGGCCCGTACCTCGTGTCAGTGTTCACAAAAGCCCCTGGCAGGCCGATGCGGTTCTCGCTGGACTGGAACCCGGAGTTCCACAGGAATCTGGGCGAGTTGATCGGCAGGATGCACGCTGCCACCATGATTTACCGGCCATCGGAGGGCATCCAACAGCGCGGTTCCTGGCTGGAGGAAATGCGTTACATCGGACAGTTCATCCCAAAACACGAAGCGCTGGCCCGCCGAGAGTTCGATGAGGTGATGGAGTGGGCATCCAGCCTTGAAACCGGCCCCGACACCTTTGGCCTGGTCCACACCGACCTTAACTACAGCAACTTTTTTGTCGGTGAAGCAAGCAGCATCACAGCCTTCGATTTCGACGACTGCCACTACAACTGGTTCGCCTATGATCTGGCCGTGACGCTATTCTACGCCCTCCTGTCCTTCGACCTGCCCAGCATGGATGCGGCCCAGCAGGACTGGTTCAATGGGCCATTGCTGGAGGGCTACGGCCGGCACATGGACATCAGCGACGAGTGGATCAAACGAGTCCCAGGATTCGTCCGATACCGCCGGATAGACCTCTTCGCATTCATCTGCAAAGAACTGGACCTCGACAACCTGACAGATCCTTGGGACATCAAGGCCATGCGCCGCATCCGCGAAGGGTTTCTTTCTCCGGAACCGTTAGTTTAGATGACCGACACCGCGTTTGAAGTGGCGCGCCGCGCGGCCCTCTCGTGGGGAATCTCTGGAGAACCGGAGCTTTTGAAGCAACAGGAGAACTTCACCTTCGAGGCAAGCTCCGACACGGGGGACGTTATCATCCGGGTCACGGAAGACTCTCAGCGGACGGTCGCCCAGATCGAATCCGAGTTGGATTGGATAGGCTATCTGTCGCGTGAGGGTGTGAACGTATCCGCTCCGTTGATTTCTACAATGGGGAGGCTAGTGGAGACTTTCGAAACCGAGAACGGCGACTATCTCGCGTCAGTATTTGCCAAGGCTCCCGGTCGGCCTTTCAGATTCAAGTCGGATTGGCATCCGGAATTCCATCGCAACTTGGGCGAATCCATCGGGAAGATGCACGCCGCCGCCAAATCATACCGGCCACCAGAAGGCGTCCAACCTCGGGTTTCCAGGTATGACGATATGCGCTACATCGAATCGTATATTCCTGATAACGACGGTTTCGCCCGGAGGGAGTTCGATGAGGTCATGGAGTGGGCATCAGGCCTGGAAATCGGCCCTGAGACCTACGGCCTCATTCATACCGACATGAACCCTGGCAACTACTTCGTCAATAATCACGGAAATATCACAGCTTTCGATTTCGACGACTGTTCCTACCACTGGTTCGCCTACGATTTGGCAGTCCCTGTATTCTATTCCCTCGTGCATTTTGGATTGCCCAGTCCAACCCCAAACGAGAATGACTGGTTCTACGGCTCGTTGCTGGAAGGCTACTCACGACACAACGTCCTGAATGAGGACTGGCTGCGAAGGATTCCGTCGTTCGTCAGATATCGACGCATTGAAGTCTACCTGTGGGCGCTCAAACTGCTGGATATGAACAATCTCTCGGATGACGCTGCCAGCGCCCTTCGCCGCATCCGCGAAGGGTTCAGCATTCGTGAACCGTTGGTGTAGGTTGTCAAGGATTAGGGGTCTCAGGCGTCGAGATTGTCGCCATTCTGAGATCGCAATCGAAGAATCTGGTCGCCGGCAAGACAACGATTCTCGGGCTGACACAAGATGCTTCACTGCGGTTCAGCATGGCGAATTTCCCTTGGTGTAGGTTGTCAAGGATTAGGGGTCTCAGGCGTCATGAGTTCGCCATTCTGAGATCGCAATCGAAGAATCTGGTCGCCGGCAAGACAACGATTCTCGTGCTGACACAAGATGTTTCACTGCGGTTCAGCATGGCGAATTTCGCAATCGTCTCATCAAAGTGTCGGGTAATTGAACATATTAACCAGCAAAAAATGTATCATAACTAGTTACTATACTCAGCACACAAAAATCCTTCTCGAAATATGATATGATATGGCACACTCAGACGACTGGCGAAACTGTGAATTGGTCGCCTGAGAGATGTCACCGAAAGAAGAACCGGGGTAGCAACGACAGTGCCAGAAGCGCGGTTCGTGCTTGATGACCAACTACGCGTCGTCGAGTGGAGCAATGAGGCCACCGTGGCCCTGGGCGTCACGGAAGAAGACGCTTTGGGGAAGTCCTGCTACGAAGTGGTGAGAGGTCACTCCACCTTCGGCAAACCGGTTTGTGGGCCAAACTGCCCCCCAATGAGGGCATTGCGATCTGGTCACGTGACCGCTCGTTGCTCCTTGCAGGTATTGCACGAAGCGACTCCCAACAAAAAATTCATTGCCGAACTGGTCGCCCTTCCTAAACCTCCGGGCGGCGCTTTGGCCGTCCTGGTCGGACGTGAGCCAACACTCCTGGCCTCATCGAACGGCAATTCTCCAGTAAGCTCCGTTTCAGGTCGATCTGCGACCTCCACCACGGACATCGTCCGCGACCTGGCTACCGTGGCGACTCTCGCAACGTCCCTGTCACCTGACCATCTGGACAAGAGTATCGAACTGGCGCTCGACTGGCTCCGCCAGACCACCTGCGCTGAAGCAGCAGAACTGTTCATGGTGGAACCCCAGGGCGGAGATATGATCCTCTCTGCCTATCAGGGGCCATTCAAGGCCGCCTTCTCTCAAATCACCCGCTTCGCCCCTGGCCAAGGCTACCCTGGGCTGGTCTTGAGCCGTGGAGAGCCAATTCTGACCAGCAGCCTTCCTGAGGACTCTCGGTTCTTGCGGACTCAGGTGAAGGACAAAGGATTTAATTCCTTTGCCTGCGTGCCGATCTTCGGATCAGGCGGGGTCGTTGGCATCCTCAACGTGGCCACCCGTCGTTCCGACCTCGACCTCGAGCGGACCTATCGCCTGTTGAGCTGGGCCAGTCGCCCTATTGGCACATTGCTGCAAGGCGGCCTCCTTCAGATTCGAGAGACCGTAGGCGTCGGACCAAACAACGTCCAGGAGAACGCGGAGCAAGGCCTTGATGACCTTCTGCGCGGAACGTTGCACCAGATGATGCAGGTTGGAAACGCAGCCGGCGGAGCGCTGGTTCTGTACGACCGGGATATTCAGGGAGTCGTGCGCCAGGTAACAGAGGGTGAATTCTCCGGGGTGTTGTGTCCCGATATCAAGTCAGGGACTCCGCAGCTTTGTCCGGTCCTGACCGGCGGACACGGGCTGGCGCTTTACGGGCCCAGGCATTCCTGGCCCGTCTCCTGCCACCAGGTGCCCAGTGGGGCCTCGATGGTTTATTGTTTGCCTCTGGTTGCTGGAGGCCAAGAGGTTGGTATCGTCCAACTGGGATTTACCGGACGCAGACCGTCACCTCCGACCAAATATCTGCCCTTCCTGTTGAATATGGCGGAGAGGGTAGCCCCTGCCATCAAACTGGCGTGGATGAACGTGCAGATTCAGCAGTTGACCCAATCTCGCCTGGCCGCAACGAAATTGGAACTTGAACAAGGGACCAATGGGGTTGCAAGCCATACGCGGCCACGCCTGACAGATGCTGACAGCTTCGATCCCGCATCGGCCAGACCTTTTCTTGAAATCCGCAGCTTTGGCGCCTTTGAACTCTATCGTGAGGGCAGGCTGATCACGCCGGACATGTTCAATCGGCGTGGAGCGTTGACCCTTCTCAAGATTCTTCTGACCCACGGGGGGAAACCGGTGTCCCGCGATGCCCTGTCAGAACTCCTGTGGCCTGAGGCAGACCCTCAGGACAGTGTGAATCGCCTGCACGTTCTGGTGCATTGTCTAAGGCGGGTTGTGGAACCCTTCCCGGACGAACGACGCTGGGTTTTCATCTGCAATGATGGTGATCGATACTACTTCAATCTCGGCGTGACATCCGAAGCTCGATACCAGTTGGACATCAAAGATTTCTGGGACCAAGTCAATGTTGGTGAGCAGCAGGCCCGCGAGGGAGACGTTCCCGCAGCGATCACCGCTTATGAGGAAGCCGTAAACCTCTACCGAGGCGACCTGCTGGAGGAAGAACCTTACGCCGACTGGTGCTGGTTGGAGCGGGAACATCTCAAAGAAGTCTGCCTCTCTATTCTTGGCAGGCTGGCAACGTTCTATATGGAACAAAATTCCCCTGAACGGAGCGTTGATCTTTACAGACAGGCCTTGCGGATTGATGCTCTGAGGGAACAGAGTTATCGGGGGCTCATGCGATCGCTCTGGGCCGCCAAACGACGCGACGAAGCTCTTCGCGAGTATCAGGTATGCTGGGACATTCTCCAAAAAGACCTGGGTGTTGAGCCACTGCCCGAAACAGTGGAACTCTACCACGCCATCCGCGCAGGCCGCTCTCCCTGACCAAATCCCGGTTGCAGCCATGCCTCAATTTGCTCATTAATACACCCGCTGAACAGCGGGTGTTTTTGATTTGGCCCCTTGTGTAAGCGCACAGTAAGTCGGGTAGGTTAAGCCTTAATAGGCAAATTCGTTTCAGGGAAAGCGTCGGAAAGTGTGGGCGCTGTGGCATCAACCGTGACGAACCAGAAATATTCCCAAGGTTTCAGCCAGCGCAGCGAAAACGCGCGAAGCATGAGCCTTGTCGTTCCGGTATGGTCATTCAGCATTGCCGCGTCGATGAAATAGTCGAGCGTTATTGCGGCCATATCAAGTCATCGTCACTGCGAAACGCCACGGTGAAATTTCTCGGCGAAAACGTGTAAGTGAGATGAAAGGCCCGAATGTGAAAAATAGCACAGGCGAAGGGAGCGGTCACCAACTGGGACCAGACCGCAACCCGGAAACGGTGTCCTTTGTTATGACCGTCTGGCTGGAGCCTCGAAGCGTCGAAGCTGAGCCAGAGTGGCGGTGGCGAGTGCAACGCGTCCAGTCGAATGAGATTTCTTACTTTAGACGCGTTGATGACGTACTTTCGTTCATTGCCAAAGATTCAGGATTACCCGGTCCCAAGTAATTTGGTTTTTGAACTTACAAGGCTAAGTGAAGATTCTTGCATTCCAAACTTGTGAAACTGATAACTGAACGGCGCGCAAGTTGAGGTTTGCTGGATACACAATAATGCACAGTAATTACATACAGAAAACTTGGATTGAAGTTATCCTCACGACCGTGAACATGGTCGTTGGAACGAGGACCATTCTTTCCCAAGACGTAACTCCAATGGAAGAATATCGCGAGTTCCCGAGCGTCAGTGGAAGGCTTGCTGCCTGGTTGGCGGCCCAGTTCCATTTGACAATCGTTGCCTATGCGCTGGCCGCGCGCATGTTCGCGTTTCATTCATCGTTCGCGGCCCATCCAACAGATGCGGAGGTATTGCGACCATGCTATATACCTTAATCGCCATTCGCAGTCGTGCCTGGATTCGAACAGTTTCTATAGGCGCGCTGGAAGTGGCACCAACCCCTCGCAGGGCGTTGCTGTTATTGCTTTGCCTGTTGGCGGCAGTCACGCTAACGCCCCAGTATGTTGTTCAGGCGGCTCCACCGAGCCAGTCGCCTGACGAGGGGAAGACGATTTATGACCAGCAATGCGCTGGCTGTCACGCCGGCGGTGTCGTGGGACCGGACCTTGCGGGTGTTACTGACCGCCGGGACTCGGATTGGCTGACACGTTGGATTTTAGAGCCAGACAAGATGCTGGCCGAAAATGATCCCATTGCGACAGAACTTTTGGCGCAATTCAATAACGTGGCCATGCCGAATTTAGGGCTGACCAGTGGGGAAGTAGCCTCGGTGGTAGCCTACCTGGAGACCCAGGCAGGCGCGCCTGCACAGGCTGTTATACCTGCCCCAGTGGCGGCGACGACGGATGGTGACCCGGGCATTGGCAAGAGGCTCTTCACAGGCACCAAGAGCCTTAAGAACGGCGGACCGTCATGCATTGCCTGCCACGCCATCACCGGTATCGGCGCTTTCGGCGGCGGAGCATTGGGGCCTGATCTGACGGGCTCTTACGAAAAGCTCGGCGGCGCTCTGATCTCCTGGCCACAGAGTACGCCTCCTATGGCGGCCATATTCGCTGAGAAACCCCTGACAGCCGACGAGCAAGACCATTTGTTGGCTTTCATTCAATCGGCAAGTGTGCCCGAGAGGGACACGCAGGCAGTCTGGCAGCTAGCCGGCCTGTCAGTGGCAGGTGTGGTGGTAGTAATAGTCCTTATTCAACTGGTTTGGCGACGTCGTCTCGGGAACGTACGGTCCCCAATGGTATCTGGCGAGTAGTCGCATAGTTGATAAACACTTCGGAGGTTTGCAGAAATGGGCTGGATTCAAGACCTCGTAGATCCGAAAGCGCGTCGGTGGGAAGAGTTCTATAGGAACCGCTGGCAGCACGATAACATCACCCGCAGCACACACGGGGTAAACTGCACAGGTGGGTGTTCTTGGCAGATCTATACCAAGGACGGGATCATCACATGGGAAATGCAACAGACTGACTACCCGGCTTTGCAGGCTTGCCTGCCCCCCTACGAGCCTCGTGGTTGCCAGCGGGGAATCTCAGCCTCGTGGTACGTTTATAGCCCAATTCGGGTCAAATATCCGTACGTCCGCGGTCCACTCATGGACATGTGGCGCCTGGCGCGCAGACATCACGACAATCCTGTTGACGCCTGGGGGTCCATCGTAGAGGACGACACCAAGCGCACTCGATACCAACAGGCTCGCGGTAAGGGCGGTTTCCGACGCTCGACCTGGGATGAGGTGCTCGAAATTGTGGCCGCATCCTGCCTGTACACGGCAAAGACGCGAGGCCCTGATCGCGTGTTCGGTTTCGCGCCGATTCCTGCGATGTCCTACCTGTCGTATGCCGCAGGCTCGCGATTCCTGCAGTTGTTCGGCGGCGTTAACATGAGTTTCTACGACTGGTACGCCGACCTCCCGAACGCCTTCCCTGAGATATGGGGTGACCAGACCGATGTCTGTGAGAGCGCCGACTGGTACAACTCCAAATTCATTGTTTCAATGGGCGCTAACCTGAACATGACGCGCACGCCGGACGTGCACTTCATTTCGGAAGCGCGGACCGCGGGCGCCAAGTTCGTCGTAATCTCGCCTGACTACAGCCAGGTAGCCAAGTTCTCGGACGAGTGGATACCAGTCACAGCAGGCCAGGACACTGCTCTTTGGATGGCCGTCAACCACGTCATCCTGAAAGAGTTCCACGTCGATCGCGAAGTGCCCTACTTCAAAGACTACATCGAACGTTACACCGACTCGCCATTCCTGGTGGAATTGGAACGGATCGAAGGCGGCGGATACGTCGCAGGTCGCATGTTGCGGGCCAACCGCGTCAGCCGATACCAGGATGTTGAGAACGGAGACTGGAAGTTCCTTGTCCAAGACGAAAAAACCGGTGAGCCGAGATCGCCAAAGGGTTCGGTCGGTCATCGGTGGAGCGAGGAAATGGGCAAGTGGAACCTGAAGATGGAGGACGGCCTGGACGATGTCCCGATCGCCCCCGTCTTGTCATTCCTCGACGAACACGAAGAAGTAATCCAAGTCTCTTACAACGATTTTGAAGCCACCAGCACCAGACTGCGCGGCGTTCCGATCAGGCACATCGACACCGTGGATGCAGGCAGAGTGCCCGTGGCCACCGTGTTCGACCTGATGATGGCCCAGTTCGGCGTCTCACGTGGTCTGGAGGGCGACTACCCGACCAGCTACGACGACGACAACGCCTATACACCGGCCTGGCAAGAGAAGCTGACCGGCCTCGGTCGGGAAACAATAATTCGACTGGCACGGGAGTTCGCTAGCAACGCCGAAGCAACCAACGGCAAGTCGATGATCATCGTCGGCGCGAGCATCAACCACTGGTACAACAACAACCTGTCGTATCGCGCACCGATCACCGCTCTCATACTCACCGGATGCCCAGGCCAGAACGGCGGCGGCATGAACCACTACGTAGGCCAGGAAAAACTCACACTGGTCGCGCCGTGGACCACGCTTGCGTTCGCGACAGACTGGACCAAGCCGCCACGCCGGCAGCAGTCTCCCACCTGGCACTATATCAACAGCGACCAATGGCGGTATGAAGGCGATTTCACCGACTACGCCTCGGTCCCGCAAGAGACACGATGGGCCAAAGGCCACGCTATTGACCTGACCGCGAAGTCGGTCAGGATGGGCTGGATGCCCTCCTATCCCCAGTTTGATCGCAACTCGATTGATCTAGCACAAGAAGCGGAAGCATCCGGCGCAGAATCGGCAGCGCAATATACCGCCGATCAACTCAAATCAGGTAATTTGAAATTCGCTGTTGACGACCCGGACGCGGAGGAGAACTGGCCCCGTGTGTGGATCATCTGGCGCGGCAACGCTATCCAGTCCAGCGCCAAAGGCCACGAGTTCTTCCTGAGGCACTACCTGGGGACCCACGATAACGCTATAGCGGAGGAACACGCCAGGGACAGTGTGAAAGAAGTCCAGTTCAGGGAGCCTGCGCCCAGGGGCAAGATGGACCTGGTCGTGGACATCAACTTCCGCATGGACTCGTCGGCCCTGTACTCAGACATCGTGCTGCCCACGGCGTTCTGGTACGAGAAGAACGACCTTAACACAACGGACCTCCATTCGTTCGTCCACCCGCTCGGAGCAGCCATTCCGCCGGTGTGGGAATCGAGGACCGACTGGGACATCTTCAAGTCCCTTGCCAAGAAGGTCAGTGAGATGGCTCCTTCCGCGTTCGATGGACCAGTGAAAGACCTGGTGGCGTTCCCGCTCATGCACGACACGGCGGACGAAATCGCCCAGACCGATGTCGGCGATTGGCGGGAAGGCGAAGTCGAACCGATTCCAGGAAAGACCATGCCCCATTTCGCAGTGGCGGAACGGGACTACGCAAACCTCTACAACAAGTTTGTCACCCTGGGGCCCAATGTCCCTGGGGACGGCTACAGCGGAAACGGTGTGTACGTTCCCGCAGAGCAATCATACGCCGAACTCCTAGAGGCGCCGTCGGACGGTCCGCCAGATTCCAGGCATACCCGGACAAGAGAGTGGGGCGGCGAGAAGTATCCAAGCCTCGAAGACGCTCTCGATGCGTCGAACGTGATCCTGCATTCGGCTCCCGAGACAAATGGCGAGGTAGCCTACCAGGCCTTCAAGCATGAGGAAGAACGGACCGGCGTTGAGTTGGCCGATCTTGCTGAGGGGGTTCGAGCGGAACGGATGTCATTCTTCGACATCACGCGCCAGGTGCGCCGGACGCTGATCAGTCCGTGTTGGACAGGTCTCGTGAACGACGGCAACCCGTACACGGCGTGGGCGATTAACGTAAATCGGCTGGTCCCGTGGCGGACGCTCACAGGTCGCCAGCACATGTACGTTGACCACCCCTGGTATATCGACTGGGGTGAACAACTGGCAACGTACAAGCCCAGGCTCGATCACTCAAAAACAGGTGACATCGTCAAGACTGAGGTCGATAACGACAGCCTGGTGCTGAACTACATCACACCGCATGGCAAGTGGAACATCCACTCCACGTACAAAGATAACCTTCGGATGCTCACACTGTCGCGCGGGATGGACCCGATCTGGATCAGCGTGCATGACGCAGACAAGATCGGCCTCAAGGACAATGACTGGGTAGAAGTCATCAACGACAACGGAGTCGTGGTGACGCGAGCAAATATCAGCGCTCGCGTGCAGGATGGAATGTGTCTGTACTACCACGCTGTGGAGCGGACGATCTACATTCCGAAATCGCAGGAGCGAGGCGGCCGGCGAGCCGGCGGGCACAACAGCCTGACCCGAACACGAATCAACCCCGTGTTGCTGGCAGGCGGGTACGCCCAGTTCACATACGGGTTCAACTATTGGGGACCTATCGGAATTTTCACCCGCGACACTTACGTAGTCGTGCGCAAATTGGAAAAACTGGAATGGTAATAATGCGTAAACCAGCGACGGGGCGTCACCAGGCCGGTGGCGCAAGCATAACTGCTCGCCATTCTCAGCTAAGGAGTAACTGATGGATGTTCGATCTCAGGTCTCAATGGTGTTCCACCTGGACAAATGTATTGGTTGCCACACGTGCAGCATTGCATGCAAGAACATCTGGACCGACCGCAAGGGCACCGAATACATGTGGTGGAACAACGTTGAGACTAAGCCCGGAACGGGCTACCCAACGTTGTGGGAGGACCAGGACAAATACAAGGGCGGTTGGCAACTCCCCGACAACGCCCTGAATGAGCCTGACCCAAAGAAACGCAAACTCAAGCTCAAGCTCCAGGGAAAATGGGGCGGGATCGGGAACATCTTCAGCAATCCCAACCTGCCCACGCTCGACGACTACTACGAGCCCTGGACGTATGACTACGAGAACCTGTTCAGCGCCGCTCTGGGCGATGACCAGCCAACCGCTCGGGCGATCTCTTTGATCACTGGCGAGCCAATGGAGATTGAGTCCGGCCCCAACTGGGACGACGACCTCGGTGGGTCGCCGGTCTATGCCGCCAACGACCCGAACCTGGACAACATCACCGAAGAAGAGCGGCATCAACTCAGTGAGATCGAGCGGGTGGTATTCTTCTACCTGCCTCGTATCTGCAACCACTGCCTCAACCCCGCATGTGTCGGGGCCTGCCCTGCGGGCGCCATCTACAAGCGCGGCGAGGATGGGGTCGTCCTGATCAGCCAGGAGAAGTGCCGGGCGTGGCGCATGTGCATCTCCGGTTGCCCATATAAAAAGACTTACTTCAACTGGGGCACAGGCAAATCCGAAAAATGCATCCTCTGCTACCCACGACTCGAGAGCGGCGAGCCGCCGGCTTGCTTCCACTCATGTGTAGGTCGCATCCGTTACATCGGACTTTTGTTCTACGACGCCGACCGCATCCAAGAGGTCGCGTCGGCCTCTCCTGAGGACCTGGTTGAAGCTCAGCGCTCGCTCATCCTCGACCCGAGCGATCCTGAAGTCCAGGCAGGGGCGCGGGCGAACGGGATTTCTGACACCATGATCGAGGCGGCCCAACGTTCGCCTGTCTACAAGTTCGTGAAAGAGTGGAGCCTGGCCCTGCCACTCCACCCTGATTTCCGAACGCTGCCCATGCTGTTCTACGTTCCGCCGATGCTGCCGATTCTGGCGAAGGTAAACGAGAACGGCCAGTACGACTCCGCCCGCGACTTCCCAGAAGGGCTGGCTCCACTGCTGAGTTCACTGGAGAGGAACAGGGTGCCGATTCAATACCTGGCAAGCCTGTTCTCCGCCGGAAATGAACCCATTGTCGAAGCGGTTTACAGGAAACTGATAGCCGTGCGGGTGCTCATGCGTTCGCAGCGAGCCGGCGACGTGCCGGAAGCTGAAGTCAAGGAAGCCCTTGAACGCGGCGCGACCACACCCGAAGAGGTGGAAGCCATCTTCCGTCTAACTTCGTTGCCGACCTACGAGGAACGATTCGTCGTTCCGCCGATGGCGCGCGAAGTGGCGGTTGATGAGACAACGGGCGCATATGCCCACAAACAAGGCGCCGGATTCGGGTTCCGGAAGGCGCCGTCAAGGAGAATGTAAAATGCCAGACACGGCTAAGCGAGACCAGTTGCTGGGGCTTTTCGCAGACATTCTGGACTACCCGGATGGGAACACGATCGAACAACTCGCTCGCGCCGAAGAGGGCGCCGCCCTGGAATTCCCGGAGGCGGGACGCCTGATAAGTAGATTCCGTTCGGGCATCGAACATCTGTCAACTGAACGTCTTCAAGAGGTTTTTACGGCGATCTTTGACCTGAACGCTACCTGCCACCCATACATTGGGTACCAGCTCTTCGGCGAGACCTACAAACGGAGCGTTTTCCTGGTGGAGCTGAAAGAGCACTACCGAACGCATGGATTCCCGGCCCCTGAAACCGAGTTGGCTGACCGGTTCTCAATCATGCTGCGGTTCGTCTCTGAATGCGCCGACGCCGAACTCGTGACCGATATAATCGAATACGGGTTCGCTCCGTCGCTGGACAAGATGACCCGGGGAAAAGAACCGTCCATTAATGAGCCGGAGCGAGAGGCCCCTAACCCCTACTCCGATATCCTGAGAGCCCTTCAGATCGTGCTGGGCCAGGAACCGACCTCGGAAGCTGAACTTATCCTCGACAATGCTGGAGGTGACACGGATGTTCCTTGACGAAGTTTTGTTCGGCGCGTTTCCTTACGCCGCCGTAGCGCTCGCCGTGGCGGTGACACTGTATCGCTATTTCACCGACCGTTACTCCTATTCCAGCTTCTCGTCCCAATTTTTGGAGAACCGAGCGCTGTTTTGGGGATCGGTGCCCTGGCACTACGGGGTGCTCCTGATATTGGCAGCCCACGTTTTGGTATTGATTTTCCCCGGCGTGTGGTCAACGATCATCGCTGAGCCGGCCCGCCTCTACACACTAGAGGCCATCGGGCTGGTGCTGAGCTTATCCGCGACCTTGGGATTGTTACTGCTCATCGGGAGACGATTGATAAACGGCCGCATTATGGCAGTGACATCCGTCATGGACTGGGTGTTGTTGTTGGTCTTGCTGTCCCAAATGTCTCTCGGTTTTTGGGTCGCTCTCGTATACCGCTGGGGTTCGGACTGGTACGCGCATACAGCGGTGCCCTGGCTGGTTTCCCTGATTCAACTTGATCCGAAACTGGAATTTGTCACATCGTTGCCCGTGGTGATTCAGCTGCACATGTTGGGCGGATTCGTCATCATAGCTCTGATCCCCTTTACCAGAATGGTTCACGTGTTTACGTTCCCCGTCACCTACCTGTGGCGGCCGTACCAAGTGGTGATCTGGAACCGTCGGCAGAACCGAGCATCATAAGTGAGATTTGCGGTGGATATCGTCCGCATCTTTGGCGGGTGGTAGCCGGCGCATGTAGTTAAACAGGAATTGATCAAATAAACCGGACCGTGCGTGATTCGTGGTGAGCTCACAAGAAAGGACCGGGAAATAGCTTTCGATGCCTAAGAATCCTCCTGAACTAATCGATTTCGGGCAAGAACGTATCAGAACGTTGCACTTCACGTGGATTGCGTTCTTCATCACCTTCTACGTCTGGTTCAACATGGCGCCTTTGGCGACCACAATGTTGCGTGAATTGGGCGGAGAGGGCGGCTGGCTGACCAAAGATCATATCAAGGTCCTTGCCGTATGTAACGTGGCGCTGACGATCCCTGCTCGCGTGTTCATCGGCGCTCTTCTGGACCGGTATGGATCGAGACGCGTATTCTCGGTGCTGCTGATAGTCATGTCGATACCGACGTTTGCGTTCGCGTTTGGCAACAGCTTCGTCCAGCTTCTAATCGCGCGGCTTCTTCTCAGCATAATCGGCGCCGGTTTCGTCATAGGAATCCGGATGGTCGCACAGTGGTTCCCGCCGAACATGATCGGGCGGGCCGAAGGGTTCTACGCCGGGTGGGGGAATTTCGGATCGGCGGCGGCGGCGATGACGCTCCCGTGGATCGCCCTTCACATCCTTGGGGACTACGAGAGCGGCTGGCGATACGCTATGGCCCTCAACGGTGTTGTCACGTTGGCGTACGGGTTCATCTACTTCGCCATCGTTCGCGACGTTCCCCGTGGTGAAACATTCGTCGGAACGAGCCGAACCGCCCCAATGTTGTTAAGCTCCCGTGTCGATCTGGTCCAGTACCTGGTCTGGTCTGCCCCCATGATGGGGGCCCTCGGGCTATTGGCCTGGCGCGTCTCAAGGATCACTGTTGGCGATGGAGACTCATCAGATCCCATCATTTCCACGACGACACTGTGGATAATTTGGGCGATATTGGCGGCAGTCTATGGGGCTCATGTGGTAAAAACCCTGCAAACTAACCTTCCACATCTGCGCCAAGGGATCCCTGATGCGGAGCGCTTTTCATTCAATAACGTCGCGGCGTTGAACGCAACTTATTTCGCTAATTTCGGCGCGGAACTGGCAGTCGTGTCTATGCTGCCTGCCTTTTTCGAAGGGACTTTTGCGCTCTCACCCTCGGTGGCAGGATTGGTGGCGTCTTCGTTTGCGTTCGTGAATCTGTTTGCGCGGCCTCTTGGGGGATTGATCTCGGACTCATTATCCAATCGCAAACTGGTCATGGTTGGCTACATGGTCGGGATTACTATGGGTTTCCTGGGAATGGCGTTCATTGGGGAAGCGTGGCCTCTCTGGCTGGCAGTCACCTTAACAATCGCGACATCCATGTTCGTCCAAGGCGCCGACGTTTGCCATCATCCCGATGGTCAATCGCCGCATGACAGGTCAGGTGGCTGGTATGGCCGGGGCCTATGGCAACGTAGGGGCGGTCGTTTACCTTGTAGTCTTATCCATGGTAGAAGCGCGCACGTTCTTTTTGATCCTCGCGTTGGGCGCAGCAGTCGCCGTTGTCTATTGCGTGATTTTCCTCAAAGAGCCAAAGGGAGCTTTCGCGGTAAGTTACGAATCTGCAGAGACGGAATCCGAGAGTCGGCCCGCCTAGACAAAGACATGACCGGCATCTCCCGACACACAAATCGCACGCAGGAGAGAACGAGTGAGTGTGCGCATCATTGGAAGGCGAACTGGTCTGCAACGTCGTCAGGACTTCAGCAGTTGCGCTCGATTGTCCGACGATATAATTCGAACGTTGACGTTTAGGAGATTGCGCACATGGCATCCGTAAAGCCAGGAACCGAGTCGAGCTGGTTGAAGCCAGGTTGGATCCAGGACTGGGACCCGGAGAACGAAGACTTCTGGGCACGAACTGGCAAACGGATAGCCTGGAAAAACCTGATCATATCCATCCCTGCGCTTCACCTCGCGTTCGCCGTGTGGCTCCTGTGGAGCGCGGTTGTCGTGAACCTCAACAGCATGGGCTTCGGCTTCACCGTCGGCGAGCTTTTCTGGCTGGCTGCCGTGCCGGGCCTGACCGGGCCGACGCTGCGGATACCGCACTCATTCTTCCCCAGCAAGGCGGGTGGGTGGATCGTCCATATCGTCAGCGTAGCCTCACTGCTAATACCTTTGACATGGATGTTCTTCGCTCTCAAGGACCCCAACACGGCCTGGAGCACGTTCATGATAATTGGCGCCCTTTGCGGGTTTGGCGGTGGCAATTTCGCTTCCTCCATGTCCAACATCAGCTCTTTCTTTCCAACAAGTCAGCAGGGGCTTGGCCTCGGCCTGAACGCAGGCCTCGGAAACCTGGGCGTTAGCTCTGTACAGTTCCTGACCCGGTTCGTGGTCGGAGCGGGTATCTTCGGCGGCATAGCAGGCGCGTCTGCGATTTACCAGGAAGGTAAGTTCGTGGACAACCAGTGGGTCACCACTGCGGGAGGCACAGTGAAAGACATGTGGCTGCAAAATGCCGCATTTGTGTGGATCGTGCCCACCGTCATTGTCCTGGTCGCAGCGATACTATTCATGAACAGCCTTCGGGCTTTTAGCTCGCCGCTCAGTGAGCAGTTGCAGATATTCAAGCTGAAGCACAACTGGGTGATGACCTGGCTGTACACGATGGCCTTCGGCTCCTTCATCGGATATTCGGCCGCCTTCCCCCTGACCATCAAGGTCGTCTATGGCGACCTGCCGGATGCCCCGGACGGGCTGGCCCTCCAGTATGCATTCCTCGGACCGTTGCTGGGCTCGCTCATAAGACCGGTGGGAGGCTGGCTGTCGGACAAGTTTTCCGGCGCCAAGGTGACGCTTGGGGCGGGCATCGGGCTTATTGCGTCATCGCTCGCCGTCACTATGTTCACCCATCCGACAAACATGGACAGTTTCCCTTACTTCCTGGGCATGTTCTTGATTATGTTTACCTGCACGGGGTTGCTGAACGGGTCCACATTCAGGATGATCGGCGTGATCAAGCAGTTCACCTTCCAGACGCGCGGGCCGGTGCTAGGCTGGACCTCCGCGGTCGCGGCATATGGCGCGTTCATCATACCGATCGTGTTCAAGGGAGCTATCGAGGCCAATGGCGCCCCGGACCTGGGGTTGTACATCTTCGTGGTATTCTACGCCGTGTCCATGGTTATCCTCTGGTACTTCTACCTCAGGAAGGACGCGCCCGAATACGGAGCATAAAGCCAACAGCGTCCAGACGCTTACCCAGCTGATTTCTAGGTCAACTTCTGCAGTTTGGTTTGCTGCGTAGGGATGTCCACGGATTTGTGGGCCCGCTAGATCGGCAGCGTCAACCGCTGGACGGGTCGGACCGACGCCGGATGCGCCTTGATACACTTGCTACGTCAGCATGTGACCGCATCAATGCCCACTCCGGCCCAACTCCAGGCGTAGCGAGGAGTTAACATGGCGACACGGGCATTGACGGGCCGTGGTGCGGTCCTGAGCTACATCGCGCTGACCAAGCCCCGAATAGTGGTCCTGCTCGCATTCACAGCGTTAGGCGGCATGTTTCTGGCGTCTCAGGGGGCGCCAGACCCTGCGTTGACGCTGGCAGTGCTGGTGGCGGGATCATTGGCTGCGGGCGGCGCCAACGCGCTGAATCATATCCTGGACAGGGACATCGACGAGCGAATGGAGCGCACCCGCGACCGCCCGATGGTCCAGGGAGCGGTAGGCGTTGGCCACGCGATGTGGTTCGGCATCTTGTTGAACGGGATCGCGTTCGCCATCCTAACCTTGTTCGCCAACCCACTCAGCGCGGCGCTCACACTCGGCGCCACTCTG
>JASLRP010000160.1 GCA_030743915.1 SAR202 cluster bacterium
CCGACCACTTCCATTGACCCATTCTCAGTCCGCCACGCCATGTAGTTGGCCTGGTCTTCGGCAGCCGTCCACTTTTCAAACAGCACGAAATGCGTATTGTCCTCGTCGTCTGTGTACACTTCAACCAGCTCGCACCCGGGGCGCGTCTTGGTTTCAGCGATGTTCGTCTGCATCCATTCAGTCATGGCGTCTGCGGATTCAGGCTTTACGTTAAGCTCAAGAATTATGGTGAAAGACACGGTCGTAACCTCCAGCGGTATTATTGTTTTGGATGGTCGGCAGTCTAACCTCACCTCTACGCCAAGTCAATCATACTGAGATCAAGCAAGCCCACCGCCAACACATTCGATGCGGCTTTCAGGCTAACGATTCAGGGTCAACAGGCAACGCCTGACTCATCATCACGACGACCGTCCAAGCTCCTGACAACGGTCAGATGTTTTTCCTTGCCGTGCCTCACCATCAGTTCCAGGACGCCGTCAGCCCTCAAAACGCCCACCAGACGGTTGCACTCTCCGCACCTGACTTCAGAAGCTTCCCCTGCGCTCACAGCGACGCAGCCTGACCGCCCAAAGGCGCAAGCCCCAGCATCGCCCGCGCCTCGTCTTGAGTCATAATTCCCGACTTGACCAGAATTGCCCATCGTTTCGCCCTTTCGGTCTCATCCTCTTGAAGAGCCTCGATGGACGACACATCGAACTCGACCACCAGCGACCTGTCGCCAAACAGCGGCAGGAGGCATTCCTGCAACGCCTCCTGGTAGAACTTCAACCGGGGCATGACGGCGCTTTCCCAGTACACCCGCCTGCCCACCTGAAAGTTCGAGTACGTCGCATCTCGCAGGTCCCCCAACAGCATTTTGGGAATGGCGTAAACCCTGGCCGTGTCCTCAATGGCCCACCTCAGAGTCTCCAGAAACTCCAGGTCTTTCATCGACATGCCGATATCTGACGCTCGCATGCTCGCCCCCAGAATCGCAGGTCGCCGCCGGTTCGCCGGCCCCCGGAACCGATCATCCCACCTCAGGTAGAACTCCTTCACCTCCTCTTCGGTGGGCGTGTCGTCAGTCTCGATCACAAGGCCCGGCGTGCCGTCGTTCTCCAGCGCCGACAGACTGGCTTTCAGAGCGGCTCTGCCCATTTTGATCGACTGGAGCAGCGGCGCGATGGGAGACAACCCTGCGTACTCGTCCAGCGGATTGAACAGCCTGAGCGGTATCACCTCGTCCGTCGCCAGGGCCACCTGCTCGCCGGACCTGCCAGTGTAAAGATATCCGGAGACGTGCTGTTCAGGATGAGGTATCACCTTCACGCGGTCTGGCCTGAGAGGCCAGATTTCAAAGGGCCTGCCCGCGTCGTTGCGCTCCACAGCCAGAAACGCGCTGCCCCACAGGTCCAGATACGTCTCCACCGCGGTCCAGAGGTCTCCCCTTGTCATGTGGGGGTTCACCCGATCCAACAACGCCTGCGCCGGGTGATCCGGGCCGACCCAGACCCGCCGTTCACGACCACCTTGAACGTCCCGCCGGAAGACCTTTGGCGGCACCGACGAGACCGACGACGCCAGCAGACGCACCGCCGAATACACCGGCACAGACTGCGCCATCTGCTCGCCATACGACTCCTGCGCCCAGTCCTCACCCACCCCGGCGATACGCTCCAGGGGAGTGGATATCACATTGCCCACGGGGTTCGCTCGCTCCCGACCTTGCGCCTGTTCAGGGTAAATCCAGCCAGCAAAACTCTTCCTCAAACCCATGCATGTCCTCCAAATCACTAACTAGTTTCGAACGCCGACTTTCATACCCAGATACTGAATCCTGCCTCCTTGACCCCGAACGTCATCGCCAGCGCGTCCGCCTCGTCCGGCGACGTTCGCATCTTGCTCTTGGATTCCAGAACCACCCGACTGTCCGACTGATACCTGTAGCCGCGAGAGACAAGCTGCGCCCTCAGATCACGGTCATCCTCAATGTCTGCCTCGCCTGACACGAACCAGTCGCGCATCTTCATCCACGCCTCGGTCGTGGAGTTCCCGTATCGCTCGGGATTCCTGGCTCTTTCGCCTCCGAGGAACGCCACAAGGCTCGTCATGCCGGTGCCAACCTCTCGGAGCCTGTCCACAACGCCCGCTCCGAGGCCCGCCTCGTCAACCACCAGAACGTCCACCTGATGGTCCCGAATGTACGCGCCCAGCCTTCCCGACAGATGCATCGTGTCCCGGCCCTGATCCTTCCAGAGAATCCGAGCGCGACCGCCCTGCCGAACAACCACCACCGTCTTGTCCTTGCCGAACCGGGCCACGTCACAACCGACGATCACCCTGCCCTTCGGCGCGACACTCCGGGCCACTGCCGCGTCCACACTCGACTTCGGCACAACCGCGTCGTCCAGGCTTTTGGGAAACTTCCCCAGCACTCCCGATTCATACAACGGGTCATCCTCCCCCCACTCGCTTTTTCGATTCTCGACGTCCATCTTCGTAACCATTCCCGGAAACTGAGGGTACCCACGCTCCGGCGCGCCAGGCTCCAGATTCGGAGTGTCAAACGCCGACAGCTCAATGGAGTGATATCCACCGCCATCGCCATGATGCGAGTCGTAGAACACGCCCTGCGACGAGAACGGATTCCCCATCATCAGAATGCACGCAGGGTTCAACCTGCTCAGCGATTGGAAGTGGCTCGGTTCCATGCCCTGGGCTTCCGAAACGATCACCAGTTGATTGGGCGAGTGAAGCCCGAACACCCCTTCCCCCAGAGACATGCCGTTCTCCCCGACGCTGTCACGAACTGAAATGCCAATCGCAAAGTGATGCTTCCTGTCCAGCGGATCAACGATGTGAGGCTTGCGATAGGTCTGAAATCCCCAGGGATTCGTGACCCGTTTCCTCTCCAAAGCCGCCCGCATCTCTTCGAACACGATTTCGTTGACCTGGCGCATGGTGGGGGCCGTTACCACGACCATCGCCTTGGGAAAACTGACCAGCCACCAGACTGCCGCAATCGCCGCCGCGAAGTCCTTCCCGGTCCCATTGGCCCCGGATACTGACACCTTTGAGTGGGACGCCACCGCCCGCAGTATCTCCTCCTGTTTCGAGTAAAGCGACGTTCCCAGAACCTTCCTGGCGAACTCCACCGGATGGCGAGGCACATCCCCTGGCTCTGTGAGCCTCATCAGTCGTCGTTCCATCGGAAAAACATCCGTCACCAGACCGTCCCCTTTCCATAGCGACTGATATCGAGAGCCGCCAGCCTACGCTCGGTCATCATCCATCAAGTCCATGGGCCAGACCCCGGCCCCGCCCAGTTCCGAGATCGACGGTTCGCCCTCGTCCGGCCCGGCCTGTCCCGACATCGAGGCCGACGACCTGGGCTTTCCGTAGCCTCTGTCCAGAAGCTCAACCGCCGCCTTCATCCGATCCGCCACCTTAGCCGTCTTCACACGACCCTTCATGACAGACATCAGAAACTTGATGACCTCCCGACCGTCATCAGTCATCTCCTGCACTACCTCTGAAACCGAGACGTTGGCCTCTGCGCTATGCTCCGTTTCAAGGCGCAATGGCGGATCCGGTCTAATCACAAATACCTCCGGGCCATGAATGCCGTATTATGGTTAAGCTAAGTATATTTAAGTATACCAATATAATCGAATCTATGGGTCAATCGCATTGCTTCCCGAAATCACTCTTGGTAAACTCGCCCTATCGCCCGATAGAGAACTACACAAAGACAGCGATTAGCCGATCGCGGCGACAATATCACGATGGAGGAATATATGTCCCAACAAAACCCGAATTTCCCCATCCCAGAAAACCTCGAAGGATTCTGGGTGTGGGACAAGATGCACGGCCCCAGGCCGATGACACCTTATACCCAGGACCTGTATGTCGACGACATCGGTGAGGGCTTCACCAGAGGGATGATAGAACTCCAAAGTCCTGTAGGTATTCGACAAATATCGTTAAACTGTTACGTCTACTTGGGAATCGTTCCAGTCCCTCTGGAAAACCAGACGTTCGACGAGCGCGTTGCTCGTCACGAACAGGCCGTTCAGGAGACACTGCCTCAACTGGGCAGTCTGTGGGCAGATCAGTGGCTTCCGTCGATGATTCCTGGTCTGGAAGCCGCAAAGACGCGGGATTACGGATCTCTGGACGACTCTGCCCTTGTGCAAACCATGGGGACTATGCGTGAGGAGTTCATCGATCGATACACGATTCACGGCAAGATAAATTTCGTAACCATGTCTGCCAGTCTGTACGCAGATTTCTACAACGAGGTGTTCAGCCCAGACGAATCCACTGAGCCTTACGAGACCCTGCAGGGTTTCCCCACCAGATCCCTGGACGCCGGGCACGGGCTGTGGGAGTTGAGTCGCCAGATCAAAGACAACCCGACCCTCAACACGGTGTTCAATGAATCCGAAACCCACGCAATCGTTGCCAAGTTGGAGCAGATTTCCGACGGTCAGGAATGGCTGACCGGTTTCCGCAGCTATCTCGAAGAGTTCGGCTGGCGCACGGATGATTTCGAGTTCGCCGCTCCCCAGTGGCGCGAAGACCCGACCATCCCTCTGAACACCTTGCAAGGTTTCATTCAGTTGGGCGATGAAAGCGACCCTCAGGCGAAATTCAACCAGGCCGTAACCCAACGCGATGAGTTGCTAGCCGCCGCCAGAGACCGCCTCTCCGGAGACCCCGAGGCTCTGGGCAAATTCAATGGCCTTTACGACATGGCCCGCCACTACCTCACGCTAACCGAGGACCACAACTACTACATCGACCAGGTAGGCAATGGCATTATGCGTCTGCCCGCTCTGGAGATCGGTCGTCGCCTGTTTGAACGTGGGGCCATCGAAATCGTCGACGACGTCTTCATGCTATACGTCGACGAGCACGAAGCCGCCCTAGGAGGCCAAGACTTCAAGTCCACCATAGCCGAACGCAAGGCCGAGCTCGCGAAGTGGTCACAAGTCATACCCGTCCCGACCATCGGCCAGCCGCCAGAACCCAGTGGCGCCCCAATGGAGGCGGCTCTGGAGAAAATGTTCGGAGCGCCTCCCGAGCCGAGCCAGGACCCCAACATCATCCAGGGCATCGGC
>JASLRP010000161.1 GCA_030743915.1 SAR202 cluster bacterium
GTGAATATATCGTCGTCGCTGTTGGTGTCGTTATCAATCAGGTCGGTCTTGTTTGACGAGAACAGAGCGACCGAGCCGTCGTCAGAGAATGCGGCGTTATCCACTCCGCGAACCAGCAACTCGATGGGACGCGCAGCGACGCCAGCAACCAACTCATCCGAGCGTTCGATAATCACAGACGCATTAGCCTGATTGCCCACAGGGTCTTCTGTTCTAAACGAGATGATGTTCAGACCATCCATCAGGCGCACGTTAGCCGCATAAACGCCCCGGAGTCCGGTCACGAGTTGCGCCACGCCAGCGGCCATACTGCCACCGGGCCGGGCTGATGTCCATTCGACGGGTTCGCCCTCGCCGCCGGTGAGCCTTATCTCGACAGTTCGGTTCGTAGTTCGATATGTCCCATCCGCCAGTTGAATGCTGTCGCCCACCGAAGTTGTCTGGAGGTTGGAAGCAGTCCAGTCGTATAACACTTCGTATGTGTTTGTGACCGTGTTGCTGACCTTATCATCCGCCTTCGCTGAAAGGGTAACGAACGACCCAACGAGGCCAGCCTGCCCGCCAATCTGCGCAAGGTTCGTTTCGCCCAGCGTGAACGCCGAGCCCTGTTTGACCCCTCCATCAGGATGGCCCGGCACCGTCAGGAATCCGGTGGCTCCGCCAAGCTCGGCATCCTGAGCTTCGAACTGCAGCGGCGTGTTCGGGCCTACCACAATTCCAAGAGGATGGGCGGAATGATAGTTGAGGCCGGTGACCGGCGGTTGACTGTCCACCATCACCAACACAGACTGCGTGTCCGTGCGGTTGCCCGCCGCATCTTTGGTGTAGTAGTAGAGCGTGTGTGATCCCGGATCAAGCACGTTCAACACCTGGCCGAGAGAGTCTCGATTCTCCAACGTCTGCGGGTCGTCAATTAGCTTCTTCGGGTCGTCCCACTGGTACTTGATCGTTCCGAAGCTGTCGAAATTTATCTGAAGAACCTTGATTCGGTTGGACTGTCGCACCACCCAATCAGTTTCGATCTCGTTCGGAATCTCCCGCTGGTACCGGACGGTTGATTGCTTGAACAGCGATAGATCACCCCGAAAGGCCCGGACCCGCGATCTGCTCGATGAGCGGCGATGAATCTCGCTGGTGTTGCTCTCGTCATTCGCGTCGTAAACCCTGATTGAGGTCACGGTGGGCGCCTCGCCGTCGATTCGAAACCACGCCGACCGGATGCCTTCCTGGCCGCCCAATTCGTTGTTGGACCGCCACTGGAGCGAGAAGACCGTCTCTCCAGAGAGGTCATATTCAGTTAAAAGGTCACTGAAGCTCACATCCTGAGATTCGAACCTGCCTGCGTTCCTCGTGACATCCAGGTTCTGCCAACCCCCGTACACAGGGTTCCCGCCATCCGGGTAACTGACGACCCGATACTGAACTCCGCCCGTGCCGGAGCCAGTTGGCGGTTGAACCGTGATTTCCCTGCCGAACTGGTCTCGAAATACCCGCAAATCCGGGAGAAGATCGAAGGTGAAATCGGGGCTGACGACGTAATATCGCTCGGAGAGATCAGTCAGTTCCACCGGCCCCACCAGACGCAATGTCGTCACCGGCGTCATCAGGGCTTCGATCCACTTTTCGCCTGTCGTGAACGTCTCAACAATCAGGTCGCCGTGCATCAAATCGGGGTAGCCTTGAAGGGGAACCATCCACCCGCCGGGGGCGTCAGTGGTCAACGCTCTGGCGCTGACCTTTGTAAGGGCGATATCTCCAGGATGCGCCTTCAGATTTCCCGGTGTCGTGACATCATCAATGACCCCATAGTTATCATCGGCAATGTCCTCGATATTGGGCGACAGATTGTACCCGATGCCGCCTTCACCCCATGTCACAAACTGCTGCGTGTTCGGATTTCGCTCCCATTCTCTGAGATTGGAAACAGCCCCTGATGGCCGCAAGTCAACGTTCACCTTGGGAGTCCCAGGAAAACCGAAAAGATCAGTCACAATGGGACGAATTAACTCGATGGCCCCAACCAGAGCATTGCGATCTGACGGCAGAGAGTTGAGTGTCGCGCCTGTCGCTAGAAGCTTGTAGCCCAACGCTTCAGCGGCGGCATCGAATGTATTGATTATCTGGTTAACCTGAGCCTCGGAAAGTTGACCGCTGGGGTCCATCTCGACGATAGCCTGCAAAAAGTCCTTGATTGGCGACTCCAGGGCGCGATTTTCAATGACTGCCGCAAGCCAGGGGTTGAATACAACGTCCGAATCCAGATCGTCGTAGAAGATGTTAGCGACCTCGGCAATCGTGCTGCCTCCGAAAGGCGGAGCGGTGAACATCACGTTGGCGACCGCTTCCTTCTCGCGTTGAAACTCGCCTCGGTTGAGCAACGCCAGAAGCGCTCGGGTGTCGATCCCCCCAGCGCTGTGGGTGATAATGTTCACCTGCCGATCATCGTCGAATTTCCCCCCGCCGAACTCGCTCCTGAGAAGGTCCTGTAAGTCCTTTGCGTGATGCCTCGTCTCGCCGTTGCGGTTATAGTTGCTCTTGACCCTCCGTTCTGAAATCTCTTCGAGGAATTCCACGGCTGGAATTGTGCAACCGCTGGGAAACGGGAGATAGACCTCGCACACTGGAATCCAATTAAACAACTGAAAAATGTTCGTTAGAAAATAGGTAACAGGATCGGACGAGTTGTAAGGGTTG
This sequence comes from SAR202 cluster bacterium, assembly GCA_030743915.1. GTDB lineage: Bacteria > Chloroflexota > Dehalococcoidia > Lucifugimonadales > UBA1123 > UBA1123. The sequence continues at coordinate 2,695 of JASLRP010000161.1, forward strand.
GATGCCTGCCCAGGGGCCGCCTCTTCAGGCGACGGCAGCGCCATTTCGGCAGGTGTGTGCAAAACGGCCCAACCCTGCTCAGCGGTGGCGAAGGGGTTTCCGTTGGGCGCTCCGAACTGGACGGCGTAATTCTCGACCGGAGTGTTAAGTGGGTCTCCCGCCCCAGGCGTTATGTCTCGCAGGGCGTTCCAGTAAGGCCCTGTGACGGTCCCCCAGGACGCGCCGTCGTCGTTGAAGCCATGTACATAGACCAGCGGAAGCTGGTCTCGCCCGCCAGGAGGGATCAGTGTCTCCTCAAGAGCGGATATCGTTGTGGACCCGCCGGGTTGGACAAGCGCCAACACGACTGAAATTACTAAAACAGAAACAGCGACGATGTATCGTCTTGACAGAAAACGCATCGGACTTCCCCCTAAATTGACAGCTTGCTCCCCCCGCAAAGCAATCCGCATCGGGCAGTCGGCTATGCGTGCAATCTGAACAATGGGGGACATCATAACACGCCTGACTGATTCAAACGCTGGCCGGATCAGGGATCATGTTTTCCGATCCCCGCTTCGGGTGAGTTCGTGTTTCCGTCTGTTGATCAGGCAGACGGAAGAGAAGGGCCGATCACGATCTGAACCCGGCCATTCTCTTTCACTCCAGCCCCAACCCCATCACTGAGAGTCGAGCCGCCAGACTGGATTCATCTGGACCCGATGCCTGAACCGGTGTCACCACCGCCCTTATGCTTGCTGATGGAGTCGGCCAGCTTCTTCGCGTTCACCAGGTCGTCGTGGGTGGCATCCGGGTTGTTCAGGATGGCCTCCACCTGAGCGATGACCTCGTTGAAGGGCAATATCACCGCAGGCGTCGCCTTGGCTCCTTTGCCCGTGCCCTTGTCCACGGTGATGGCCTCGTCCCAATCGACAGCTCCCCTGGCGAAGTTGAGCCATGCAGTCAGGGTATGTTCCAGGGCCTGCTCCCGCTTCTTGGCGATGTTACCGCCGGTCTGAGAGAGCGTGTTGCTCTCGTCCGACCCACCCCTCTTTTTGCGGGACCCGGTGGCCGATGGTTTGGTGGCGTCCCTGGTCTTGGAGCCGTTCCCGGAGCCAGAGCCATTGCCGCCTTTGTTGGGTTTGGGCGGGTTGAACACGTTATTGGCGTCCGCCATTGTACTGAGGGGCACAGCCTCGTCGAAATGGGATGAGGCATATCGAACGATGTCCAGGTAGATGCTCAGCGCGTCCTCAGCAATCAGTTGGCCCTTCTCGACCTTCCTGGCGTCCTTCTCGCTGCGCTCCTTGAACTGCCGTTTCCAGAAGCCCTTGTTCTCGGCGCAGTCGCAATCGTCCACGACGATCTTGGTCTGGAAGTCGGAGTCCGACCCCAGATCGTCGTCGGTGACGGTCACGGCTACAGTGTAGATGCCCGGCGTGGAGAACGTCACACTCTGGGAATCGGCGACCACGACGCCGGAACTCAGGTAGCTTTCCGAGCCATTGTACGCGTCGGGAGCGAAGGACCAGTTGAAGGTCAGATTGTCGAAGCCAGGATCGAGGGCCGTTGCCGAATGAGTTTGCTCTGATCCCTTGCGACCGATGAAGGCGTTTCCGCCAGAGAACGGAATCGAGCCTGTGCGGTCCAGAGTCAGGTCAGGGTTGACGTTGCTGGCAACCACCGTGAATGAGTCGGAGCCTGAACTGCCATCATCATCGGTAACCGTGACTGTGACAGTGTACGTCCCGTTATCCACATAGGTATGGGAGCCGGACACCGTGCCGTTGGACCCAGATGTCGAACCCGGAGGGCCGAACGGTGTTTCGGTGACTGCGCCAGCCTCAGTCACTGTTCCGTCGCCCCAGGCAATCGTCGCGGTGTGGATGTCCAGCGTGCCCAGATCATTGAAGGTCGCAGGGTCGAGACTGACAATGGCGCCCTCTGTTGAGGACTGGTCAACTCCAGCTTCCACACTCGGGGCCATGTTGTTGATTGTGACCGTCAGCGTGTCGCAGGTCGTCGCGCCGTCATCGGTCACGCAGACCGTGACAGTGTATGCTCCACCGTCCGCATAGACGTGGGAGCCGGAGACCGTTCCGTTGGCTCCAGCCGTAGAACCCGGAGGCCCAAACGGAACCTCGGACACCGCGCCTGCCTCGGTCGCCGTGCCATCGCCCCAGGCGATCGTCGCGGTATGAGCATCTGCCGTGCCCAAGTCATTGAACGTCGCGGGAGCAAGGCTAACCACTGCGCCCTCTGTTGAGGACTGGTCGCTGCCAGCGTCCACAGTTGGAGCCACGTTGGCAACTGTGATTGTCAGGGTGTCACACGTCGTCATTGTGTCATCGTCGGTCACACAGACCGTCACGATGTATGCTCCGTCGTCCGCATAGACGTGGGAACCTGAAGCTGCGCCGTCGACTCCAGAGGTCGATCCCGGAGGCCCATACGGAGTCTCATTGACCGCGCCAACCTCCGTTGCCGTGCCGTCGCCCCAGGCAATCGTCGCGGTGTGGGTGTCCAGCGTGCCCAGATCGTTGAACGTCGCCGGGTCAAGACTGACCACCGCGCCCTCTGTTGTGGACTGGTCAACGCCAGCATCCACCGTCGGAGCCATGTTGAAGATCGTGACCGTCAGGATGGCACAGGTCGTCGCGCCATCGTCGTCAGTCACGCAGACCTCGACAGAGTATGTCCCGTTATCAGCAT
>JASLRP010000162.1 GCA_030743915.1 SAR202 cluster bacterium
CGCCCGAGCGCGCCGAGAAGATCACCGGCGTGCCGGCTGAGGACATCCGCAAGGCAGCCCGAATGTACGCCCGCCCTCTGTTCAGCGGTTCCTGCCTGATCTGGGGCATGGGCATCACTCAACACACAATGGGAACCGCCAACGCACACAGCCTGGTCAACATGGCGCTGGTCGCTGGTCAGATGGGCAGGCCAGGCTCGGGAATTTCCCCCCTTCGAGGACAGAACAACGTTCAGGGTTGTGGCGACGCGGGGTGCCTGCCCAATTCCCTTCCGGGGTATCAGATGCTGACTGATGAGTCCATCGCCAAGTTCCAACACGCGTGGTCCGATCATCCACTGCCCTCGAAACCGGGGCTTGCGCTCACCGAGATGGTGCAGGCGGCGTTGGATGGCGAGATAAAGGCCATGTACATCACCGGAGAGAACCCGCTGCTCAGTGAGCCTGACATTCAACACGCCGAGCAGGCGCTGCGCAACCTGGACTTTCTCGTGGTGCAGGATATCTTCCTCCACGAGACCGCGGAGCTTGCCGACGTCGTGCTGCCCGCCGCGTCATTCGCCGAGAAGGAAGGAACATTCACCAACAGTGAACGACGAGTCCAGCGTGTCCGTAAGGCCATAGAGCCAGTGGGAAACAGCAGAACCGACTGGGAGATCACCTGCGACGTGGCTCGCCGAATCAGCAGTCGCCTCGGTCTAGGACTGGGGAGCGAGTTCGCCTTTGGAAGCGCTTCTGAAGTGTGGGACGAGATGGCAAGTCTCATGCCCATCATCGGTGGGATAAGTTACGACAGGCTGGATGCCGAGGGCGGTATCCAGTGGCCGTGTCCGAATGAAAATCATCCTGGCACATCGTATCTGTATGGCGAAGACTTCCCCAGGGGGCCGAGGGCAAAGTTTGTAGGCTTTGAGCAAGGCCCTGCGGCTGATGAATTGCCCAGCAAACGCTTCCCGTTGATTCTCAATACAGGCCGAATACTCTACCACTGGCACGGCGGAACGCTGACTCGCCGGGACTCCAACCTGTTTGCTCACGTATCAGAGTTGCAAATCAACATGTCGGCTGCGGACGGCCAGCGATACGGTATCGACGATGGTGACTGGATACGCGTCCGGTCTCGTCGGGGTGACCTGGAGGGACGCGCGCTGTTCACAGACAAGATGAGAGATGGCGAGATTTTCATCCCGTTTGTGAAGTTGCAGGAACACGCCGCGAATTACCTGACCAACGCGGCATTCGATCCCAGTTCCAAGATACCTGAATTCAAAATCTGCGCCGTGCGCATCGACAAGCTCGTCGATGGCGAGGTAGACTCGCAGGGCCGCAAGCGCGCCGCGCGCGTTTAGCTTTTTGCTTCCGAAGCGCTCGTGCCACGGTCGGACTGCGTTATATAATCTTGCGTAAGATCCAACTATTCTAGAAACAGGGTGCAGACTGCTATGTCCCAACCATTGTCGCAATTCGAAAAACCGTCGGCTGAAGGATACGAAGGCTCTCGAAAGTTATTCCTCGTGCCCAACTACGTTCTTCCACCGGGAGTCCCGGAGGAAGGCGAAGCTCTCATGGAGCGTTACTGGTCCGAGGTTCGTGACGCCGTTGCGAATCTGGAAAGAAGCCTGGGCAAGGTCAGCCGCATTTACCATGAAATGGTGTACGTCGAGGGAGACGAGGCGCTGGAGATGTTGGAATCGTTCAATCCCCAAGGCTCAGTCTTCATACAGGCCATGCGTAGCGGGTCCGCCACTCTGGAAGCGCTGGAAGACCGGGAGACGGTGGAAGAACACGTCGACTGGCAGAGAGTCCTGTCTATTGGTCTAGTGTCCCACAACGCGACGACGACAGCCATCGAGGGTTTCAATAACACTCTCCAGCAACGATTCGAAAAGATCGCCGAACGCGTCGACCAGACACTCCAGGATGGAGAATCTGCGGTGCTGTTCATCAGGGAAGATCATCGTGTCCAGTTTGCGTCCGACATCCAGGTGTTTTATGTCGCTCCGCCAGCGTTGGAATCACTGAAGCAGTGGATGGATTATCAAATCCAGGAACAGAATGCGGCGATGCAGGCTCAGCAGCAACCACCAGAGATGTGATCAATTTCATCGCCAGCGTATCAACAAGAGTCAAACACTGATGGAGAATTTTCTGAATGGAACGCCCTAATGGAGACACTTTGAGAAGTCGGGAATGGTTCGACACGCCAGAGCTTTATGGCTGGCTCCGGGAGGCCGCATTCATGGCGCAAGGCCATGAGAAGGATTCCTATCGCGGCAAACCGATCATCGGCATCTGCAATACCTGGAGCGAGTTGACTCACTGCAACGCCCACCTGCGCGAATTGGCGGAGGCGGTCAAGCGTGGCGTCTGGATGGCCGGCGGCTTTCCGATGGAGTTTCCCGTCATGTCACTGGGCGAGTACAACATGCGCCCGACGACGATGCTCTACCGCAACCTGATGAGCATGGACGTGGAAGAGTCCATCAAGGCCAACCCTCTGGATGGTGTGGTTCTTTTGGGCGGTTGTGACAAGACTACCCCTGCCCTTTTGATGGGCGCGGCCAGTGCAGATATCCCGGCAATTCTGGTAACTGGCGGCCCTCAACTGAAGGCCAATTGGAGAGGCGAAGAGTTGGGGTCCTGCACCGATTGCCGACGTTACGAGATCGAGCTTCGGGCCGGCCGAATAACCGAAGAGGATTGGTCCGAGCTTCAGACGTGCATCGTTCGCAGTCCCGGCCATTGCATGGTTATGGGCACCGCGTCCACGATGGCGTCCATGGCCGAAGCGATGGGCATTGCCCTGCCCGGCAACGCCACAATTCCCGCGGTTGACTCTGGTCGCGCTCGCCTGGCAGAAGCCGCCGGACGCCAGATCATGCGTGTCGTCGAGGCCGGGCTGACCCCCTCGAAGATCATGACCCGCCCCGCGATGGAGAACGCCATCCGCACGATGCACGCCATCGGCGGCTCGACCAACGCCATAGTTCACTTGACGGCCATCGCCGGTCGCCTGGGCGTTGATCTGCCTCTCTCTGTTTTCGACGATCTTTCCCGCACAACGCCCTTCATCCTTAACCTGAAACCTTCGGGACAGTACCTGATGGAGGATTTCCAGTACGCCGGCGGTCTGGCGGCGCTGCTCAAAGAGATTAGCCCCCTGTTGCACACCGATGCCATGACCGTCACGGGCCAATCGCTGGGAGCGAACATCGCCAGCGCGATAAACTACAATCCGGACGTCGTAAAGTCGATGGATGCCCCGTTGAACGCAGAGGGCGGTCTCGCGCTCTTAAACGGCAACCTCGCGCCCGACGG
>JASLRP010000163.1 GCA_030743915.1 SAR202 cluster bacterium
TTCCTTCCCCTTAGTCGAATCACGCCGCCAGCAGAACGTGGATTCCGTGTTCACGGTGGAGATCAACCCTCGCCCACGTCCCCGTCTGATCCTCAGCCTGCCTCATTCCCACCAAGGAGAGGCGTGACCCCGATTCCGACACGCACACATCTCGGAGATGGCCCAGAACCGTGGATCGGTGAGATTGCGTCTGAGACTCGATCGACCCACATCCTGATGGCCGAGTCGGGCGCTACTGGCAATGCGACGGCGTTTTATCGGGCAAGGCTGATTCGACCGTCAATTCCTGGGGTGGATGACAGTCCGTAGCCGGAGACGGTCTTGCCGCCGCGATATGTGGACAGCTTTGCTGGGCCTGGGATCCGTGATCCCAATGCCACAAGTTCGCAGGGCGACATCATGACCGCGCAGATGAGCGCCGCAATCGACGGAGGGGCGTATTCAACCACTGCTGGCGCCCTCCAATCGCGGGATCGAATCGCCAACGGAGAGTTGTCGTCGAAATCGGGTCGTCGGCTCCGAGATGTTGAGACGGAAAATCGCCCGCTGGGCTGGGCCTGGAAGGCCGTTTGAAAACGAGCAATAAGACGTCGAGGCTCAGACCCCCCCTGTATCCGTAGGAAAGGCAAGATTCGCGCCTGATTATGGGGTATTTCATTTGACACGCTCTATTCATGGCTCCCCACCAGTTCGCCTATCATTGGCCTATCATTGGCGTATTATTGGCGTAACTTTGGCGTAACTTTCGTTTATCGCGGATCGGTCCGAAATGGCCAGATTGGATGGGCTAGACAGGCCATTCTGCGATCCTCGATCGATAGTCCGGAGTTGCGTCATCCGATGCACAAAGAAAGCCCTAGGAGGGCGTCAAAACATCACGATCCACGCCATGATTGGAGGGCCCGATTTTGCGCTCCCAGGGCTTGGGACTGGATCGAATTACGGCCGCCCGCCTCAGCACGCAATCACGTGGGTCTGGATTTATCGCTTGGGCCATTACCGCGGTCGCGCGGTGAGATGCCAGTTGACGGTCGGCTCGCCAAAATCGCTCAATAGCATGAATCGCATCGACCGCTAAGAATCGCTTTTCGCATTCCATCGTCGTCACTGGGCAGAGAGCTCATGAACTCCAGGACTGCGCTCTGCAGTTCGGCGAAAGCGTCGGCCACAGGCCCCACGTGTGGCGATGAGGCCATCTCCTCAACCATCTCTCTGTGAGCAGTCGCCAGACTCTCAAGCCCGTTCGGGTCATCCGAAGCCCCCACGGTCCAACTTCCAAGGACGAGTCGCCAGACTGTCCCGTCGCCTTCCTGGACTCGCTTAGGCGAATAGCTGAACTCAATGCCCCCGGCGGGCGAGGCGGCCCTATGGAACTGGTCCATGACGATAGACCAGGCCATAGCGTCAGCGTCTTGCTGGGATAGGCCAGGGAGTTTCTCTCGGAACTCGCCTGACGCCAGGCAAACCGCGTCTCGGACGGCCTGTCGATAGCGGGGCCAGCACGAGACCAGGTCCTCCTCAAGGAACCTCCAGCAATGGTGAAGCTCCAGATGCTTTCTGAACGAAGGGAACAGCGGGTGCGATCTGGCGTCGTAGGGCCCAACGCCGCTCCACTGGTCCTCAACGCGCTTTTCCAGGCCGTCTTCATCCCTGGGCGGCTCTTCCCAATTTTGCGAAGATTGGCCATCCCATATAGGCAACGCGTTTGTTTCATTATCCAAGTCCACAACATGGGGCAAAGGCGCGCGGATGCGGTCCCTGAACCTCACGCCGAAATAGACCAGACGATCGATATGAGATCGGGACGCTGAGCTCGGCAGATTTCTCTGATTCCAGGCGTTCCAATCCCTCTCCAGATCGCTCAGATAACGGTCAGTTCCGCCCAGAATTTTGAATCTGTCCTGCCGCGCTTTGATTTGAATATCAGACGCACCGGAGCTATCAAGGGTGATCAAATCCAAGCCTGCGACGCAGCGTCGGACCGTTTTGTTGTGCGGCGCGAATTGTTCACACACGTCTTTGACGATCACAGTTTCGGACCGACCCTCGCTGTAGAGTTGGAAAACCCGGTGTTTGGCGTTGATATCCCATGACATGTGAAGCCTCTTTTTTCCCCTTAAGTATAGCGGCGTTGGCCACAGAAGTTGTGTCTGTGACGCTGGAACGCGCTCAGATGCGCTCATATTGCCCCCATTGCGCCCTCGTTCGGCGACTTTCATATCGCTAGCTTGTAAAGAGCGAGCGTGTTTCGGGAGTAATTCAAAGGGGAAAAGCGACATGGCGACAGACGCAATTCAGATGGCAGGTGGAGGCACACGTTCCAGCGCGGATGCGAAACAGGCGGGCGCCAGCATTGAGCCGGAGAGACTTCGGGTGGCCCCGATCCCAGCAGGGGTCGCCAAGGATCTGGTGATCGGGAACCACTATCTGAGGACATTCCCTGGCGGTACGAAACTAGCGCTGGGGATCTTCGTCGGGTCCAGGATCGCCGGAGCAATGACCTTGGGCGTCGGCCCAATGAACGGCCATATGCTGGTGCAGAGGGCGGGGCCTGAGGACTGCCTGACGCTGACTCGGCTGTGCATGTGGGGCGATCTCCCCCATAACGCTGCCAGCCGCGCTCTGGGCATGGCGACCAGGGCCCTCAAGGCAAACACGGACCTCAAGTTCCTGATCACGTACGCAGACCCGGCTCGAGGGCACAGGGGCGTGATCTACCAGGCCTCCAACTGGACATACACCGGGCTGTCCGAGCCAACTCCCCTCTACGACCTGGGGGACGGAGTCGCCAGACACTCGCGCACGGTCGGCCACATATACGGCACCCACTCGGTCCGCCTTCTGAGGCAGAAGGGGATCGACGCCACCCTGGTCCCCCGACCGCCCAAACACCGGTACCTGTTCTTCCTGGACCGCCGCTGGCGCAACAGACTGCTAGTCCCCGAGCTCCCATACCCCAAGCCCTCATCGCAGGAATGAAAGTCATGAAAATCGAGAACATCCCCGTGTCCCAGCTTCGCTCGCCTGAGTGGAACGCCAACCGGATGGACGATGGGATGCGTCGGCATCTGGCGTCAAGCGTAAAACGGTTCGGCATGGTCCAGCCCCTGGCAGTCCGCAAACTGCCCGACGGGACTTACGAGATCCTTTCAGGCAGCCAGAGGCTCAGAGAGTTGAAGGCTGCTGGCGCAGAGACGGCGCCCTGCGTGGTGGTCGACCTTGACGACACCGAGGCCAAACTGCTGTCCCAGGCGATGAACTCGATACATGGGGAGGACGACCTGGCCTTGAGGGCTGAGCTATTCAGGGAGGTCCTGGAGCGCAAGAGCTCCCAGGAGGTCACCGAGCTTCTCCCCGGGACCAAAGAGAGCTTCGAGGCCCTGGCCAACCTGGGATCGCAAGACCTCTCATCCCACCTTCAGGACTGGAACGGGGCCCGAAAGCGCAATCCCAAACAATACCTAGTCCGACTGACCGAAGAGCAGCTCGAGACCGTCCAGCGGGCGGTGGACCTCATCAACCGTGCCCAGAACATCGACACAGACAACCCCAGGGGCGACGCCATATTCGAATTGGCCCGCCTTTATCTAGACCAGGAGGAATAACAATGAGCGCAATACTGAGCGAAATACCCTGCCCGCTGTGCAGGGTGGGTTTGAGGGTCAAGCTGGCCAGAAGCAAGAAAGGCAAGCCCTCCATCGCGCTTTCGTGCCCTGTGGACGGGCGTCACTTCCGGGGCTTCATAACCGACCGGGCTTACGTTGCCCGATTCATAGACGATCTGGAGATGAAGATATGAGAGTCGCCGTGTACGCCCGGGTGTCCACGCCCGACAAGGACCAGGACCCAGAGACCCAGCTGATGGCCCTGAGAGACTCCTGCAGGGCCCAGGGTTGGGGAGACCTACGACGAGTACGTTGACCGCGCCTCAGCCAACGATCAGGCCCACAGGACCGATTGGAGACGACTGCTGGACGACGCGGCCAAGCGCAGGTTCCGCAAGGTCATCGTCTTCAAGCTGGACAGGGCGTTCCGATCGGTGAAGCACATGCACGACACGCTGGCTGTCTGGGAGATGTCAGGAGTGGACTTCGTGAGCGTCAGAGAGCAGTTCGACACTTCGACGGCCCTGGGAAGGCTACTGATGAACCTGCTGGCGTCATTGGCAGAGTTCGAGCTTGAGATGATCAGTGAGAGGGTCAAGGCCGGGATGGAGCGTGCCAGAAGACAGGGCAAGCGGATAGGCCGTCCCCCTGTGACAGAGCGTCCGGGGTTCAAGCGTCGTTACCAAGCGGCATTGAAGCGCATCAGATCTGGAGAGCTTTCGAAACGCCAGGCGGCCAGGGAGCTGAAGATCGGCTCCGCCACCCTCAAACGGCTCCTGGACCCAGAAGACGACGGCTCAAAACCCAATGACTCAGCCGATTAATAGGCCCACTCCCATCTTCGCAAAGAATTTGAGAACGCCATATTGGGCCGCACACGCCCGAAACTCGCAGGGTCAGACCCAAGGGACATGAGGCATCAGTTCGTAGTTTTGGGGCTATTTTGGGGCGGGTTAGATTCGAATCTTTTCACAATCATAAACCCCCAATAGCCAACGGCATCGGCTGAGACGATCGAAATCAATCAACGGAGACAAGACATGCCTAAACCCAAAGAAATTAGTTCAGATAGTCCTGAGTCCGAGGATGAGGGGTTGACAAGTATACATCCATGTATACACTGTCCGGCCACCGAGGAGGGGTGTTGTCTCTCCGAACAGGACTGGAAATCTGTTGATCGCTTCCTCGACATCCTTGCCAGGGTCTCCCTGGAAATCGCGTCAAGAGATGCCTCCTCCCAGTAACCGGACATCCGCTGAGAAAACGCGGATAAGGGCAGGGGGCTACACCCGGGTGTCCGATCCCTCACAGATTGAAGGCCACTCCCTGGACGCCCAGGAGCGTCACATCATCGACCACTGCAAGGCTCGAGACTGGGTTCCCGTCCGGATATATCGTGAGGAAGGCAGGTCAGCCCGGCATGAGGCCATCTCACGACGTCCCCTCTTCAAAGAGCTTCTAGAGGACGTCGCCAAAGGAAAGTACGACGTCGTGGTAATCGACACGTTGGACCGCTGGAGCCGAAACCTGAAAGTCCTTCTGGAGGCTCTAAGCGTATTGGGACATCATGGGGTGGGCCTTGTGTCGATCACAGAGAACATCGACTACTCGACGCCCCATGGGAAACTGGCCACCCAGATGATCGGGGGGATGGCCGAGTTCTTCTCAGAGATGCTGGCGGTCCACACGAAGAAGGGGATCGAGGAGAGGGCGAGAAAGGGATTGCATCTTGGAGCCATCCCATTCGGATACGAAAGCTGCTGGAAGAGTGAGGGAGGAGAGCGAGTCCTGATCTGCGATTCAGAGCATCCAGGAGGCATCCACATCCATGAGACGGAGGGTCAGGCAGTCAACGAACTGTTCCAACGATACTCCACGGGGACCGCCACGCTGTCCCAGCTTGCAGGTTGGCTGAACGATCAGGGGTTCAGGACCCGGAACCGCCACATGCTCCAGGGAGGGGACGGCAAAGCCAGTCCCAGGCTGTTCACTACCGCCTCAGTGAGAGGCATCCTCCACAACTCCTTCTTCACAGGCAAGGTCAAGCACAAGAAGCAGGAATACCCAGGGCTCCACGAGCCGATTGTGACAGAAGAGACATTCGACGAGGTCCAGTCAGCGATGAAAAAGAATTCAGGTAGGTCAGCGACCATGAATCCCAGGCCCCAGCGAGAATACCTTCTGAAGGGGCTCATACGCTGCGCCTGGTGCCTTATGCCCATGTGGGCCCAGACCTACAAGAACGGCAGGCGTTACTATCGTGAGCACAGAGGCTCCAGGGGATCGGGGGCATGCGTCAATAGCTCAGGGTCAATATCGTGTGAGGTCCCAGACCAACAGATGGACCAGTTGATGGAGGCGATCGTCTTGCCAGA
>JASLRP010000164.1 GCA_030743915.1 SAR202 cluster bacterium
CCGCTTCGATGTCAACGCGCGGGACCATTATTTCGCGGGCAACGGTTGTGTCTAATTCCACGACCGCTCGAATCATCCTGACCTCGTGTTCATCCAGCGGTTCTCCGGCCGGCGGGACTCCAAGTTCCACATCCATCGCAATATCGCCAGGCGCTCCAGATTCCTGGTCGGGGGGCGCTCGGAATCCCTTCAGAAGGACGGACTGAAGGATCAGCACAGGATATAGTGGGTAAGAGATCAACCTGGCGGCGTGAGAGGCGGAGCCGCTAATCTGGTCGGTCCAGGCATTAGCAGCATTCCGGCAGAGCGATAACAAAAGGCCTAGAACACCTAGCATGGCGGCAACCGCAATAGCAACCAGCAGCCATCTTGTCCCGGAGATTGAAGAAACTAACGCCGCGGTGGACAACACTGTTGCTGCCACCGATCCGAGATTCAACAGCCGCAGAGGCGCTGTCGGGCCGGCCGGGATGCTCAACAGTGGGGCAAGACTGCCTGAAAAGGCGTCTCTATCGGGCGTGAGGATGCCCGCGCGGGTGCGAAGGGCGATTGCGATAGACGAGGCGGCGATTTCAGTCAAGCCGAAAACGGCAATTGAAATCGCCAGAGCTAATGCTGAGTACGTACTGTCAGTATCCAATTGATATATTCCTGGTGAATGTGATGTTAGAGCACGACCAGGTTATTAATCTACTTCCTTCTGGGGCTGTTTCTGTGTATTAGTCATTATTCGCGCCGGTGCGCCAATCGCGCTGGCGCCTGCGGGAACATTCTTGGTTACAATTGAACCGACGCCAGTGCGGGCGTTCGCGCCGATACGCACTGGCGCTACCAGCATACTGTCGCTGCCGATAAACGCTCCATCCCCGATGACGGTGCGGTTCTTGTTGTCTCCATCGTAGTTACACGTGATCGAGCCAGCGCCTATGTTGACATTGGCCCCAACGTCGGCGTCTCCAATGTAGCTGAAATGCCCGGATTTCGTCCCTTTGCCCAACCGACTGTTCTTCACTTCGCCGTAATTGCCTATTTGGACTCCAGTTTCCAGGTGGGCGCCCGGCCTCATGTGACTGAAAGGGCCAATACTCACCGCATCTTCGAGAATCGCCTGTTCGACGACCGATGACGTAATCTTGCACTCCGCGCCAATGCTGGAATCGCTCAATATGGAGTTGGGGCCGATCTGGCAGCCTTCTCCGATGGTCGTGGCTCCTCGGATGTGGGTGTTGGGGAGAATGGTCGAATCCATGCCGATTCGCGCGTCCCGGTCGATGTACACTGTGTCAGGATCAGGCATCGACACGCCTTCTAGCATCCAATATTCACGGATCCTGCGTCTCAGTAGACCTTCAGCCCTTGCGAGTTCGACTCGCGTGTTAATTCCGAGCACCTCGCTGCCATCTTCGACCTGCACACTTTCGACGAGCAGGTTTTCGGAGACCGCCATCGCCACAAGGTCTGTCAAGAAGATTTCTCCCTCGCTGGAGGATTCCAATTTGGGCAGAGTTTCCCACAACCATTGGGCTTGACAGCAGTATATGCCGGAGTTGATTTCTTTGATGGCCAGAGTTTTGTCGTCGGCCACGCGCTGTTCCACGATGGCGCTGACGCTCCCGTCTTTTGAGCGCACAATTCGCCCCAAGCCGTCGGGAGGAGTCCTGGTGGACGTGAGCAGGGTAAGTGTGGCCTCCGTGTCTGTATGCTTTTGCGCCAGAGCCTGGATTGTCTCAGACGTGATCAGCGGGACATCTCCGTAGAGAATTACCACAGAATCAACAGTCAGAAGCTGCTCTCTAGCCTGTAGCGCCGCGTGCCCTGTGCCGAGGGGTTGTTCCTGCACAACGTGGGAAACAGAATCGTCAAGAGCCTGCGCATAACGTCCAGAGTCAGGGGGCAGGACAGCCACGATGGGACTGAGCCCAGATTGGATGGCGGTGTCTCCCACGAGTCCGAGCATTTCTCGACCGCACACTCGATGGAGCATCTTGGGCGTGCGGGACCGCATTCGCGTCCCCTGGCCTGCGGCCAGAATAATAGCTGAAGGAGCGTTCATCTGGAGAAAAACGAAAAGCACCCAACAAAGGCGCTCCTAATGCCGTGGAAAAGCGCACCGCATCTATGCCGTCTATGTGTACTATCTTCCACTCTGTTTTCCATGCTAACAAAGGGCGCTTTGAGTGTCAACCAGCCCCCAAAAACTCAGTCTGGACAACCTAATGATACTTCCGTATCCTATGTCGGTCACGTCTCTGCAACGAGATGTCAAGGATATGGATACAAGGCAGCAAATATATTTGAGAGGGGTTTCGAATTGGCGAACTTCAAAGTGATTACCCAGAGGCCCACCGGCCCGACGTTTGACCTGGCCGGAGGGTCTTATGAGCTTGAGATGGAAACTCTCAGCACAATTGGCGCGGAGATCGTCGAGACTTCCGCCCAAACTGAAGAGGAGTTTATCGAGGCGGCCCGCGATGCCGATGCTCTCATTGCGAGAGGCAGGCGGATTACGCGGAACATTATCGAAAATCTGGACAACTGCAAAGTGATCTCTCTGGGGAGCGTTGGCGCAGACACTGTGGACGTTGTGGCCGCAACCGAAAAAGGCATCCCGGTCACCAATGTTCCAGACACATTTATCGAGGAAGTGGCCGATCATACAATAATGATGATTCTGGCGACATACCGGCGTTTGCTCACCATGGACAAGTACGTCCGGGACGGCCGATGGGCCGAGGGACGCCCTCTGCTCTCCAATTACCCGAGGTTGATGGGCCAGACGTTGGGATTCATCTCCTTCGGTCACGTGGCCCGCGCTACAGCGGTCAGAGCCGCCGCTTTTGGGGTCCACATGATCGCGTATGATCCCTACATCGAAGAGCTTACAATGACCGCCGCTGGCGTTGAGCCTGTAGGCTACAGCGAACTGCTGGAGCGATCCGATATCCTTTCCATGCACGCTCCGTCAACGAACGAAGCTCACCACATGATGCGCGAAGAGCATTTCCGCCAAATGAAACCGACCTCGTTGTTCATCAATAACGGCCGTGGCCCGACAGTTGATGAGCCAGGACTGATCAAGGCCCTCCAGGAAGGCTGGATTGCCGCCGCCGGGCTGGATGTCCTGGAACAAGAACCGCCCGACCTGGAGAACCCGTTACTCCAGATGGATAATGTGACGTTGACGCCTCACGTTGCGTCGGCATCGCAGCGCATGGCGCCTGAGACACAAAGGCGGGTTGGGCAGGAGATCACTCTGGCTCTGTCTGGCCGGTGGCCCCGCACTTGCGTCAACCCATCGGTGCTTGAGAAGACCGACCTTCGCAGGTGGCAGCCCTACTCCATGGAGAGAGGTCCAGGCTCTAGCTGACCTTCCCGATAATTCCGACTCGAATAGGGGCTGGCGTCAACACGCCAGCCCCTATTTCGTGTCTATTGTGCTACTCTGTGACCGCCTTTTGGACTGGTTGACGCGCGGATGCGACCGCAATCGCTGTCACAACCGCGATCACAGAAAATGTCCAGAATGCGATGGTGTAGCTGTCGGTCGCATCATAAATGAGGCCGGATGTCACCGCGCCGATGGCCTGTCCGAGGGACATGAACGGCTCTGAGATTCCTCGAATCGTTCCCAATGATCGGCGGCCAAAGTAATCCGCGTAAGCGACCGGAGGCACTACCAGGAGCCCGCTGAGGGCGAATCCGAATAACCCTGCGTACGCATATGCCTCGGCTACAGTGTCAGCCGTAATGAAAGCTGGCGACGCTACTGCCATCACCAGCGCGACCCCGGCCAATGCGTATCGGGCCGGCAGGCGTTCGACAATCCATCCCCAGGCAAGGCTTCCCACCGCCGTCAAGATGGCCGTCACGCTGATGGCCGCCGCTGACTCAGCCTCGCCCAATCCCTGATCTCGCAGGTAGGCCACCAGATGGATATTCACCCCTGAGTGAATGACAAAAAGAAACCCGATGCCGAGGGCAAGGATCCATAATGCGGGCGTTCTGATTGCCTGTCGAGGTGTCCAGGCGGGTTCTTCAGGCGCGACTGTGTCGCCCGCCTCAGTTTCTGGGTCGTCGGAGTCTCCATCGGGCCTCAAGCCGACGTCCTCTGGCGTTTCGGCTATCAGCAGCGATACTGGCAACAGAGCGATTATCCACGCCGCCAGTCCCAATACGATCCACGCAGTCTGATAGTCTCGATACAGAATCACCAACGAGGCGACAAAAGGGAACAGCGTCATGCCAATCGCATGAGACATTCCCAATAATCCAGACGCCCGCCCGCGCATCCTTATGAACCATCTCGAAACGACGACTGACGAAGCGATCTGAATCGTGGTGTTGAATAGCACCCTTCCAACACCATATGCGACGTAGAATGCGACGGGCGCCGTTGCCCAAGCCAAGGACATGGTGGATATTCCCAAGACCAGGACGCTGGCCGAGAGGACGATCCGAGCGCCGTACTTGTCAACGATCCAGCCAACAATCGGCGCTGCTCCGGATGCGGCCAATCCGCCCACACTAGCCGCGCCGGCAATCAGCGTCCGACTCCAGCCCAAGTCCTCTGAAATTGGGTAGACAAACACGGCCAATGTGAGGCTTGCGGCGGCGTTCCTCACGAACTGGGAACTTCCAGCCGAAAACAACACGATCCAACCATAAAAAAATGGCGTTCGTCGGGATAATCGGTGTGCCAATTGCATGCGTATTTTCGTCCAGCGCCCCATTGATATGAGCGGCGAAAATACCGCTCACGGGATGCTACCATCGGCGAACCAACCAGTCAACGACATGGCCCCGATGCCAGATTTCAGGCACTGGTTGACTTGTTCAGTGTGTGTGGAATTGTTACAATCGGCCCAGATGTGTCGAAAAATTCACCTGTGTTCCCACCAGTTTCGCATTGATTCATGCAGGAATTGCAGCGCCACAGGATGTAGCAAGATCAACGTTAGGATGGTGAAAATTGGGCGAGATTAAGGTCGCAATAATTGGGGTCGGGAACTGCGCTTCGTCCCTGGTACAGGGGATTGAGAAGTACGGGGACACCACATCAGAGGGCGCGATTCCGGGCATCATGCACCCGGTGTTGGGTGAGTATGGAATAGGGGATATCAAAATCGTCGCCGCGTTTGATGTTGACGCTAATAAGGTTGGGTTGGATGTGTCAGAGGCGATTTTCGCCAGCCCTAACAACACAATGAAATTCCAGGACGTGCCAAACAGCGGCGTTACTGTTCAGCGCGGCATGACCCACGATGGCGTCGGGCGCTACATGTCCGAAATCATCGAGAAGGCTCCCGGACCCACGGATGATATCGCCGGCACTCTTCGCGAACGGGAAGTGGACGTTGTTATCAATTATCTGCCTGTGGGTTCGGAAGAGGCCACGAGATGGTATGTTGAGCAGGTATTGGCGGCAGGCTCTGGTTTCATCAACTGCATGCCGGTTTTTGTGGCCAGCGGCGAGGGTGATTACTGGCAGAAGAGATTCCGCGAGGCCGGTTCGCCCATAATCGGTGACGACATCAAGTCTCAGGTTGGGGCGACGATCATCCATCGAGTCCTGACCCGTCTGTTCATGGACAGGGGTGTAAAACTGGACCACACATATCAGCTCAACTTTGGCGGGAATTCGGATTTCCTGAACATGCTGGAACGCGACAGGCTGGTATCCAAGAAAATTTCGAAGACCAAT
>JASLRP010000165.1 GCA_030743915.1 SAR202 cluster bacterium
GTTGAGGGTCGCGGCTCCGTCGCTGCACGACATGTCCACCCATTGACCGTCGCCGGACTGATTCCGATGGAACACGGCCATCAGGATTGCGATGGCCATCAGGTACGCGCCGGTGTGGTCCATGTATGAAAAACCCCAGCCAGCAGAAGGCATTTCGGGCAGTCCCGATTGAAACGTAAGGCCAGACACAGCCTGGACGATGGGACCCCATGTCTTGAAATTCCCATAGGGACCTTCGTGGCCGAATCCGCTGTTTGACACGTAGATTATATCCGGCTTGATTTCCTTCATTTCATCGTAGGAGAAGCCCCAACGGTCCAACACTCCGGCGCTGAAATTTTCAGTGACCACATCGCTGACCGATATCAGGTCCTGGAGGATTCCCTTGGCGTCGGGCTTTCTCATGTCCAGGGTGACACCCAGCTTTTCGATGTTGTGATTGTTGAAGGCCCCGCCCAGACTGACCCCTCGACGCTCGTCGATCCAGGGCCCGTTGCCACGAAATATGTCCCATCCGCCCTCGGTGAGACGATCCTCAACTCGGATCACCTGCGCGCCGAATGTCGCTAGAATCTTGGTTGCTCCTGCCCCTGCCAGTTGGCCGGTGAAGTCGCATATTCGGAGCTTGGAAAGCGCAGCTTGCCGCCCGTCGGTCGCTTGCAATGGAATGGACCTCCTGAAAGTCTGGGGCCAGACTAGATCAGCAATTCGTTTTCTTGCTTGATCAACTCGCCCTGTTGGACGATGGTGTTCACGCTGTGAAGCGCTTTGATGTCCTCGGCGGGGTTGCCGTTTATGATGAGTACGTCCGCGGCTTTGCCTTCCTCCAGCGTTCCGATTTCGTCCAGCAGGCCCAGGCAGTCGGCAGATGTCTGAGTGGCTGAGATGATGGCCTCCATCGGGGTAATGTGAAGCTCATCGACCATCACTTCGGGAATGTAAGCGAAGTCGTCGAAATGGGCGTTGGTCATGCCGGAGTCCATGCCCGTTACGAACTTCACGCCCCGGTCCCACATATCCCTGAGAATCTCAAAACGTCGAACGGGGTCTCGGCCAGCGCCGCCAGCGGGACGAGGTTGCTTTCGGGGCCTGAGTTGATTGAGCCTGCCCAGAGCGAGGGTTGGATCAACGAAGATTCCCTTTTCAGCGATCATGTCGGCGTAGTCGGGAGAATAATCGTACATGTCAGCTTCGTTCTCAGCCAGCCACGACGAATGAATCAGGCAGTGAATTCCGGCGTCGACGCAATTGCGAACGCCAGCAGCGGCGTGGCAGTGGGCCGAAACTCGCAGGTTCAGACGCTCGGCGTCCACGACTGCGGCTCTCAGCGTCTCCATCGGATACTGGGGAGCGCGGACGTTCGTGCCCGGAGTGAAACCGCCGCCGGTGCTCATCATCTTGATGCAGTCAGCTCCCAACTTGAACTGCTGGCGTATCGCCGCGACCACTTCATCTGCGGTGTCGGCCTCGGTGCCGAACATGTTGCAGTGGCCGCCGGTGGTGGTTATCGGAGTGCCTGCCACCATCATTCGAGGTCCGGGGATGATGCCGTCTTCGATTGCTTGCTTGAGAGGGAAGACCACCTCGTTCCTGGCGCCCAGGTCGCGCATGGTCGTTACTCCGGAACCAACGGCGGCCCGGACGGCCTGCACTCCGCGCATCAGGAAGGTTTCGTTGCTCTCGGTGGTGATGTGAGTGTAGGCGTCCTCCTGGGCCGAGCAATGTATGTGGGAGTGCATCTCAATGAACCCTGCCATGATCGTGCCGCCATCGACAGAGATAATCTTGGCTTCTTCGTTCTCGCCAATCTGGAGCTTGTCTTGAGTGGTGATCTGGGAGATACGCCCATTCTCGATGACAAGCGCTCCGTTGGAAATCGGGTCTGCGCCGGTAGAATCGATCAGGTGGTCGGCCTTCAAGACGAGCTTCATGCTTAACTCACTCCTCGGGAAATTCTGGCTGGGCGCATTATAACGCCTTGATCGCAGATTTCGTGCGGTAATTAATGAAACAAGTTTCACTCATGACCCTGCCTACATGCCTGATACAACATGAACAGCGTCATCAGAAATACGAATATAGACCTGTGAAGTGAGACTTTGCAGCATCAGAAGACGTTGGCTCGTCACCGAATCAGGTCGCGAACATGGCGTCGCCGCCGCTGGGTCTCGCTGGCCCGCCGCTCATGCCAATCGGGGTCCCGTCAGCCCGCCAGCAAGCCGCGCCGTGGATAAGGCCCGATGCTGCGTCGTACATGATGCCGTTCATGCCTCCGGCTACTTTGGCGACGACCTGAACGTCGTGGCCCAGCGCTTCGAGGCCGGTTCGGACATCCGGCGAGATACCACCCTCAACCTCCAGAGCCTGACCCTGCGACCAGATTCTTGGAGCCTCCACCGCTTCCTGCAACGTCATGCCGTGGTCGATGACATTCATGATCGCCTGCAGCACCGACGGGAATATCCGAGTCGCGCCCGGCGTTCCCAGAGCCATGAACGGCTTCCTGTCCTTCAGCACGATGGTGGGCGACATGCTGGAGAGCATCCGCTTTCCAGGCTCGATAGAGTTGGCATTCCCTGGATGTGGGTCGAAGATGTTCATTGTGTTATTGAGCAACATTCCTGTGCCTGGAACCGTGACCTTTGAACCGAACGCCGCGTGGATGGTCTGTGTCATGGACACAACGTTGCCTTCGTTGTCAGCGACGGTGAGATGGGTTGTGTCTCGGCCTTCGGACACGTAGGCTGATGGATTTCCGGGTCGAAAATCTCCAGTTTGGGACAGATCAATTTCCCTGCGGCGGATGGCGGCGTACTCCTTGGAGACCAGGGCGTCCACCGGCACCTCGACGAAGGCGGGATCGCCCATGTACTCGAAACGGTCCGCGAAGGAGATTTTCAGGGCCTCGGCGATGAGATGCACGCTTTCCGCCGTGCCGAATCCGCTCTCGCGCATATCGAAACCTTCCAGAAGGTTCAACACTTGGATGATATGCGTGCCGCCGGAACTCGTGGGGGCGGTGGATACGATTTCGTACTCTCGATAAGTCTGGCGCACAGGCTCGCGTTCATGAATCTGGTAGTTCGCCAGGTCATCCGTTGTGACCAGACCGCCATTGGCGGCCACATCGTCAGCAACCATCTCGCCGATCTTCCCGTGGTACAGGACGTCGGGGCCGTCCTCAGCGATGGCCCTTAACGTGCGGCCGTAGTCGGTGCGAACGATCACATCTCCAGTTGCGGGAGGCGAGCCGCCGGGGAGGAATATCTCAGCGCTCGCTGGGAATTTCGCCAGATCAGCTTGTGTTGTGTTGATGATGTCAACCAGGTACTGGCTGGCTGGAAATCCGCTCTCGGCGTATCGGATGGCCGGCTGGATTACAGTGCCCAGGCCCAACCTTCCGTGCTTCTCCTCTGCGTGACACCAGCCCATCAGAGGCCCAGGAACGCCGACAGCACGGTATCCAACGTCGTTGGCTCTGTCCACCGTCTCCATGTAGTCGGGCCAGTCATCGGAGACTGTGCCGAACATGTCAGGAGTCGCCGCTTTTGGAGCGATTGCGTAGTTGTCTATGTTGACGAATTCACCGGAATTGCCGTTGTAGAAATTGATGAACCCTGCGCCGAATATGCCGATCATCATTGGCTCGACTACGGTCAGGGCAAACGCCGTGGCGATGGCCGCGTCGATGGCGTTTCCGCCCATCGCCAGCATTTCGAGACCCGCCGCGGATGCCATCGGGTGATTGGACGATACCATACCTCTGGATGCCGATGCGCCCTGCTTATATGTATCGAAGGGGCTGCCTGCTTTTTCTTTCCAAGACTGTGACATGTATGGATCTCCTTCCGAGATACGGGTCTGTGATGCGGAATCTATGTTACCAGGGGAATGAAAATGTTGGCTGGTTCGCGTAGCGCTTCAGTTTGAGCGTCAATTCACCGCCCGCTCCTGGGCTGAGGCGGAGAGTGAAGTGAGGTTGTTCGACAGATACGACGTCGCCGTCCAGTCGAGCGTATTTTATCTGATGTTCGGCATAGGCGCCGCCCTGGACTATGACGGTCCTGGGTTCGGTCTGGTTGATGTTCACCAGCGAGACTGTCACTTCGTCGTCGGTCATTCCAGAGACCAGCGCTGCCACGTCCTCTGGGATTCCGGCGCGTCGGTTCTCCGGGTCGAAATAGCGCAGCCGGCAGTGCAGGGGCCCGCCAACTCTGCCTGTGGGTAGGCCACCCAGCATGAGCATGGTCAACGTCTCCGTGATGGCCGGATTTATCGTGTTCGGGTCATCGGACATCCGGGTGTCTGCCGTCGCCTCGTCGGCCCACATTTCCTCCAACCGGGCGTGCAGTTCGTCGAAATCCTGATTCAGGG
>JASLRP010000166.1 GCA_030743915.1 SAR202 cluster bacterium
GGCCAAAGCCACAGTGCGGAATGGGCAGTTTTGCAGTTTGATCTGGAATTTGCCGTCGACGTTCTCGGCTTCTGGCTGGAAATGCTCCTTGTCGAGAGCGCCCAAAAGGGTGTGGACACGCTCGTCGAGATCCAGTGAATCCGTGTTGTCTGAGAATCGATCCGCAACCTTGACGGAGAGGCGCTGAAACACCAGTTCCAGCACTTGCTGGCCATCCTTGTCGCTCACGTCTTCTCGACTCAAGCCGCCCAATTCATCGACCATCATTTTCAGCATGAGGGCGTATGATTTGGGCAGGGACTCCTGGCCTTCCTCAGTTAGCCGGAATGAGTACTCGGGGCGTCCGGTCTTCTTACGGACTTCGCTGAAATCGACCAGGCGGTCACGCTGGAGGATGTCGAGATGCCGCCGGATTGTGGCAGGAGCCAATTCCATGATGTTGGCTAGACTGCCAACGGTCTGATTCTCCCGCTGGAGATGCTGCAGAATCCGAAATCTAGTGCCTTCCATAATGCTCCCAATTCTGATTCAGGGCGCCTTCCAATCAGTATAGGAACAGGCGTTGCATGTGTCAATTAAATCGATTTTATGCTTCCTAAGCGGAGGAACACCAAAATCAGGGCGTTCGAGAGAAGCATGATCGCATTAAATGATACTTTACGCCGAATGCAGGTTATCTAAACATGTCTCGGGTGCGTTCTCTGAGGAGGGGAGCGGTCGAACCAGCGTCGGGTTGGTATGGCATGCCACGGATGAGGGCCACGGGGACGTTGATGGCCTTGGCGGTTATCATTTCCGCGGTGGCGGCCAGTTCATCTGCCACTGCGATGGTGGTTACGTGCAGAATTCGACCGTTGGCGTCGTCTGTGCCTCGATAGTCTTTCAGCGGGTCCATGCCCGCAACGCCTATGGCGAAGTTCACATGGCCCTCGCGCCAGGCCCTGCCGAATGTGTCGGAGATGATGATGGGCGGGGAGATGCCCGCAACTGCCTGGATTTCAGAGCTGATGCGTCGGGCCGACGCGTCGGGATCGACTGGCAGCAGGCATACGACGTCATCGTCGGGGATGTTGGACTGGTCGATACCGGCGTTGGCGCAGACGAAACCGTGTTTGGTCTCGGTAATCAGGACGCCCCGGTCCTGGTCCATGCGAACGATGCTCTGGCTTTCTCTGAGGACCAGTTCTATCAGTCGCGGGTCTCGATCGGCATTTTCGGCATATTCTCGGGCAAATTGTGATGGAGTCACGGTGTCCAGGGACACGAGCATGCCTTCTGCCTTGGACACGATCTTTTGAGTGACGACCAGGATGTCGCCTTCGACCAGTGGCGTGCCCTGGTTTTGGGCGGCTTCGGCGATCATCTGGCCGAGATTGTCGCCATCAAGGATTTCCGGCAGGCCGGTGATCCCAATGGCGGTTATGGATGGGTACGCGTTCGACTGGGTATCGGTCATGGTCTCGCCTTTGTGGCGGTTGAATTCTGGGCAATCGGAGGGTTGGCGCGAGTTTGGATTATCGCCTAGCTATCATACAGCAGAGCGCCTACGATGGACACCGCGGAGGCGTTTTCTTTATCGGCAGCGCACTGATCGTACCCAAAGGATTCGCCGGTTGCTCCCTCCAGAAGTCGGAGCATGAGATATGTTGGAGGCAGGCCACATATCTTGCGGGCATCGGCTTCCTGTTTGGAAATTTCGAGGAAGCTGGAAGCGTCGCCCTTAAGCAGGGCTTCGATGGATTTTGTGTCATCGGACTTGAGTTTCGCTCGCAGGCCGCCGTCAAGAGGTTGGGCGTCTCCGAAGGCCGGGCCAACGTGGGCAAGATCGCCTGCGGAAATCACCAGAGTGCGTCGTTGGGCCATTTGCTCTTTTAAGATCTCCAGCGTGGCGTTGATGTTCTGGTCCTCGTCGGGGCTGCCTTCTCCTGAAGTGAAGTGATGAAAAGAGCCGCACAGGATGGGCACGACGCTGAACCCCACATCGCGCGCGTAATGGTGAAGCCACACAGATGCCAACTCGATTGAGTGTTCGTTGGCGTGGTGAATCTCCTCGCTGAAAGCGGCGTCCGGCCCCAGGGCTGACGCGATCTTTTGGACGATTTCGGTGTCAGTGGGCAGGCTGCCATAGGGGGTCGAGTAGTTCTGCATGGTGGGCGTAATCTTTGCGAGGCTGCCCATATGGTCGGTGCCAAGCACGATTACCAGCTCGATATCTTTGAGGTCGGGTTTTGCGGCTTCCCAGAGAGTGGCGTAGGTCTTGTGCCCTCGATCGTAGTCTATGTGGGGGCAGAGCATGCCGACCAGATCGCCGTTGGCAGTCTTTGGCGTGGCCGGAGTCGCGAGTTTGGAGTATCCGGTGAGCGTCGCGGACAGGGCGTCCGGTTGGTCGGGATAGACCGGGCCTGCGTGAGACGGCGGTCGGAATTCGGAGCCTCTGTAGGCGTCCAGCGCTCGTTTGGCGGCGGCCACGTATGAGCCGTTTTCAATCATCAGAGCCTGGTCTAGCTGGGACATGACGCTCCGGATGTCGGCCTCGGTAACGGCGACTCCGATGCTCTGTTGGAGGGCGGTTTGCAGATCGGAGAGGCTGCGTTCTCCGTCCATGAACATGACCATTGGCGCGATCTGTTGAGGCAGCAGGACTGTCAGGTCGGACATGTCCAGAGGGTCTCGCAGGTAGAGATATCGTTGGCCTTCGTGATCGACCCAGTGGGGTTCGACGGGGCGGAGTTGTGGATTGTCAGGGATGATCGGTTGCTGCATTCGTTGGTTCTGTCCTGTTTAATTTTTGGCGACCGATGAATGCTAACACAGACGTGGCTGTTTTACCGATTCGAATTCTTTGATTCCACAAGTCTGGCTTGCCGAATCGAGCCGAGCAGCGCCAAGGCGAGCAAGCTTGCCAAGATAGCAAGCCCCCATTGTGACAGCGAGGGCACTGAGGCCGTCGGCACGGTGGCTGGCGTGATCAATGTTGTGGTTGTCGTGGCGTTGTTTTCCAACTCAGGATCGGGCGTGGAACTATGGACGCTGGCAGTGTTTACGAAATTGGCGTTCATATTTGGGTTCAAGACCAGTGTTATCTTGGCGCTGGCTTCCGCGTCCAAATCGTTCAGGGCACAGGTCAGAGCGCCGTTTGATTCAGCGCAATTTCCACGATTCGTCGAAACGGAAACGAAATTGACGCCGGACGGCATCAGATTGGTCAACGTGACACTGCTCGCCGTGGATGGGCCTGCGTTGTTGACATCGAGAGTATAGACCAGGTTTGACGCAAGGTCCTGCCCGCCTGTCGCGGCAACCGATAGATCGGCGATTGCCAACAGCGGCGGGGGCGCGGGCGCGAACGCTAAACCTTTGGAGGTGTGGTCCAGCCTTCCAAGCTCAGTGACCACACCGCCGGCGCTGATAGAATGCAGTTTTTTGCCGCCACTGGATAGGAATACGCCCTGGCTCTTCCAATACGTGAGCGCCTGAGCTTCGTTAGGGTAGCCAGTGAGCGGTATATTCGTCGTTGAGCATGGATTGGTCGAAGTGTCGGTGACGCGCTCAAGGATGGCCTGCAAGCCCGATATGTGATACAGGAAGCCATCGACCGGATTAAAGGCCATCGATTCGCCACGGTTGGGATCCGTGAACGCGCAAATGTAGGTTGAGCTCGCGTTAGCGGTGTTCAGAGTGAACAGCGAGTCTTTGTTTAGATTTGCCCCGTCGCCTGTCAAGCCGAACAGCGTTCCTTTGTCGTCGAATGCGAGGGCCGCGAATTTGTTTCCGGTGTTGCCAATGCGGGTTGCGACTCCAGTGGCAGGATCGATGGTGACCAGTTCCCGTTTTGACGTGTCGGACGCCAGTTTGAGCA
This sequence comes from SAR202 cluster bacterium, assembly GCA_030743915.1. Lineage (GTDB taxonomy): Bacteria > Chloroflexota > Dehalococcoidia > Lucifugimonadales > UBA1123 > UBA1123. The sequence continues at coordinate 3,860 of JASLRP010000166.1, forward strand.
ATGCCCAGAGCTTTCCGTCAATCTGATTGACCACGAGCCCGGTGCCCCCATTTACAGTGTCCTCCGAGACAGTGATTGCCACACTGGAAATTGTGGACCCATCAGCAGGATTGATGGCGCTGAGCAGGGCATTGGTGGACGAAATCGAGTACACGACCGGCACGGGATCGGAGACTGCCACGGAGGACGTGGCGGTGTTGTTGGCGAGGTTGAGGTCTGACTGGGCTCCTGCCGCGGTCGCCTGGTTGGTTATGGCGCCTGCTTTGAGCGGGACCACAGATATCGTCACTGACGTGCTCGAACCAGAGTTGAGCGTTCCAAGGTCGCATGTGACCAGCGTCTGCGCCGACGAGCATATTCCCTGATCGGAACTGGTGGAGAAAAGCGCGACGGTTTCGGGAAGGGTGTCCTGCACGACCACGCCTGTAGCCTGATCCGGCCCCTGGTTGGTCAACTCGAGGGAGTAGGTGAGTTGTTTGCCGACGATTCTGGTGGTTGTGCTGACGCTGGCGGTTAGTTGGAGATCGGATTGGCCTGTTGGCGCCGCTATCGACTGGCATTGGGAGAATTCAGACGTGTTGCCGGTGTAATCGGCAGTGGCTGTCGTGGTAATCGAATCAGTCGATGTGGCGTCGATGGGAAACAGCACGGAGATTATGGCGTCGCCCTGGGCGTTTGTCCTCACTGCGGCAGTACCCAGGAACCATTTTCCCTGGCCGTGGAGGGACGTGTCGCATGAGGGGACGGAGAAGAACTGGATGAGATAGCCTCTGTCAGGCTCGCTGCGCAGGTTTCCTTCGATCCTCAAGGGGCTGTTTGTGGCGGAAGACAGGACAGGGAAGTTCTGAAGGCTGTTTGGCCCTGAGTCTTTGTCGAGGTTGTCGTTAGCGGTTACGCCTGCGGCGCTATCGGTCGAGGTTGCCAGATCGATGCCCGACCCTGAGTTGGAGAATATCGAGTTGGACAGGACGCTGTTGAACGCCGGGCTGCCCACGTTAGTGGTTTTCAGTATGATGCCACCTTTGGAGTTGTGGGCGATTGTGTTGCCGCCTGATGGGTCCTCGCGCCCGACTCGATTGAGCCTGGCGCCGCCTTCGATTTCCACTCCGTATTGCTGGTTGCCGAGATCGGTCCCGGTGGCGTTCGTGCCGATCATGTTGCCTTCGATGATGTTCGCCGCTGAACTCGTGCCGCTGACGACGATACCTGAGCCGTGGTTTCCACTGACGTTATTACCCGGGAGACTGTCTCCTGCAGTTGAGACGGTGGACGATGCCAGGTCGCTAAGGGTGCCGCCGCCAATGATGTTTGTGGAACCGGAATTCAACAAGATGCCGTGACCGCCATTGGCGACCACACCGTTGATTCCGGGATTCACGCCTATCTTGTTTCGCTGTACGAAATTCCGATTGCCCGTGCCTGAGGCGTCATGGGTGAGCCGTGTGAGCCCGTCGGCTTCGTCCCAGAGAATGATGTCTTCCTCATCATCGGAGGGCAGGCCCAGGACGTCAATGTCTGCCTTCATCAGGAAACTGAAGCCCAGATCATCTATCGACTGGTCTGTCTTTGAGCCTCTTTTTGAATGAGTGATCTGGATGACTTCGCAACCCGGAGCTACGTAAACGCCTTCTCTTGACGATGAGGGCGAGTCCGCAGATGCGCTTCCGTGCATTTGGTTGGCGACTGCCAATAGAGCCGACGCAACGATCCCGAGTAGTAACAATACTGACGCTGTTTTACGGGAGGTCTTGGACGTGGTTGTTTGGGGCGGATACTTTCATGGTGGGCAGCTCGTTCTTCCTGTGTGACCGAGATCAGGAACGGCGCGTATTCCGAATATCGCATGGATCATGGGTATCCATGTGCCCGATGTGTAAATTATCCCCCGGGCGATTCTAACTTCGTAATAAGTGAGAGTCAAATACAGCCGAAGGATGTCCGGTGTCGCCGTCAATCAGAGCTTTTGCCATCTGTCCAATTCACCAGATCAATCTCACGTCCTGCCAAAGTAATATGCCCCAAATTGCGACCGAGAGACGCAAGGCTGCGCGGCTCGGCTATGCTATAATTCGTGGCGCTTTCGACCTCTGGAGTATAGGCTGCAATGCTGTTGTGGAGGCGGTCGGGGGCGTGAACAAACATTGAATTGTCGCAGCACAGCCGTCTGTTGGATGCAGAGCGATAGCGATGGAGGCGGACCCATGCCGGTTTTTGAAGACCTCAAGGTGTTCGGTGGCAATGCGCACCCCGAGCTTTTGAATGACATATGCGCGTATCTGGGCATTGGTCCGGGCGAGATTGAAGTGTTCAAGTTCTCCAATGACAATACGTTTGTTCGGATATTGGAGAACATCAGGGAGCGGGACGTGTTCATCGTTCAACCTCTGAGCGCTCCGGTGAACGATAATCTGATGGAATTGCTGATTATGCTGGACGCCGCAAGGCGCGCATCGGCAGGTCGCATCACGGCGGTGATCCCGTATTACGCTTACGGACGCAGTGACAAGAAGGATCAGCCCAGGGTGCCCATAACGGCGCGACTGGTGGCGAATCTGATTGAGGTGTCAGGCGCAGACCGCGTGCTGACTATTGACCTGCACGCAGGGCAGATTCAGGGGTTTTTCAATATCCCGGTGGATGAATTGTCGGCGGTGCCGATGCTGTCCAATTACTATCTGGAAAAGAATTTTGAGGACGTGGTTGTGATGGCCACGGATGTGGGCGACGCAAAGCGGGCCGGCGACACCGCGAAAATATTAAATGCTGATATTGCGATCATCGAAAAACACCGGATCGGGAATAAGGAGATGGTCGAGGTTTCCAATCTGATAGGTGAGGTCGGAGGGCGCACGGCGATCATCGTGGATGATGAGATTCTGACTGGAGGGACGGTTATCGCGGCGGCGGAAGCGCTGGTGGAACGCGGAGCGAAGGAGATATGGTGCGGAGTGACTCACGGCATCCTGTCGGGACGTTCTCCAGAACTGATCGAAAATAGCGCTATCAAGGAGTTTTTGGTCACGGACACCCTGCCGATATCCGAGGACAAACGCGGGACGAAAACCAAGCTGATGTCGGTGGCGTCGCTGTTGGGAGAGGCGATCTATCGCATCCACAACGGCCATTCAGTGGGGGCGATGTTTGAAGAATAACCCGATTGCGTATTGTTGTATGCACAGGTTTGACGAAGCCGACGAGGAGGGAACGCTCGCCGGATAACAGTCGCCACGAGCCGGAGTTTCTATGGGGAGGCGCTGACGATGGCATCGCGGATAACGCAACTGCCCGGTTTTACGGACAAAGACCTGGATTTCATTGTTTCCCATGCCGCGCGAGGAACATCTGAGCCTGACCGGCTCAAACGCGCTATTGTCGAAGACGACAAGCTGCGAATCGCGATGGTGAGCGACCCCAGCCTGTTCGAGCAGGTTATGAATGACGACGAGGTGTTCCTGCGGGTCACGCCGACGTTGTACTTCGAGATTCTATTGCGGAAGGCTCACGGCGAGCTTCAGGTGGCAAACTACACTGTGGAGAGGGCGGGGCGCGAGAATATCCCTGTGTTTGACACCGACAAGGTTTTGGAATTCATGAAGCGGCCCGGGATCATCGAATACCTGGCGACCATGCTGGCCTCGTTCATGAGAATTCGGAGCTATGTGGTCCCGGTGCGAGTCCGTCGAGGGGTCAGGCGCAGGGTGCGATACAACGATATGGACGTTGACAGCCTGATCCGGTTTGCGTCTGATGCTGATCCGATGGAGCGGTTCGGATATTACAAGCGGATCGGCGATGTTTGCCTTTTCGTTTCCGGTGTGTTTCCGGGCCACACGTACCGGGATTACGCTCAAATGGCTGGCGGCAAACCTGCGCCAGCCTCCAGGTCGTGGCGGATGCGGCGGAGCGTTGAGGATTACGAACGCGATGGGACCAGATTTTACCGACTGGCTCAGGAACACCCGACGGCCAAGACCGTGGAACTGGTCGGCGTGTTTGGAACGCTGAGGGAGAACTTCGTGGCGGCGCGCAAGCCGTTAACCTACATGGCGAACCGGTTCTTGCATGCCCAAAAGCAACAGCTGTTCGGCTCAAGCCCTGGATGATGGGGCTTGTTTTCCTGAAACTATCTCGTTTGTCGGCTGGGTTTACGCGCGACTGAGGGAGCGCTTGGCCTCGTGGGTCATCTCGTACTGGCGGGGCCTCTGGTTGCCCAATTCTCGGACTCCCCTTCGCTGGAGCAGGGGCAGGATGTCCCTTCGGAATAGCTGTCCAAACGCCGGGCCGTCTGCTTTTGCCAGGGGATGGGCGGGGAACCTGGTGTGGATGGTCATCTGACAGTCAGTGCTCTTGAATTTCCCGACAGGCATCTCCCTGATCAATTGCAGGGCTATCTGGTCGCTCAACGCCGCTCGTGTAAGTGGCTCCGCGGGCCGCTCAGCAACAGCGGCAGGCTCATCCTTATCGTTTTCTTCCTGTTCCGAATCTTCCTGATCCTCGGTTTGTGATTCTTCCTCTGAAGGCGGGTCCTCGTACAGAGGTTGCGACAGGTCAACGACGTGGATGTAGTCGCGCGGGAAGAATTCCTCAAGGAGCATGGACTTGGTGTCCATTCTGTCTGTGAAGACCCAGAGGAACGGGACGCGGCCATTTGTGTCAGGCTCGCGCTCGCGCTCCGCTTCTTCACCTAATTTGGCAAAAAGGGCGATGAAATCCGAATCGTCACTGACCACGGCAACGTGGCTGATCGATTTGTGGAGCAGGTCGGACATGGCATCCACCGCGATGGCCAGGTCCGCAGCATTCTTGGTTGCTGACAGGCTGTAATGCTGGACGCCGGTCACGTGGACTTTCAATTCGCTGAACTGGTGGGTGGCCCACACCCTCCAGAGGTGTTGATGGTCAGCGCGCACGTAGAGATTGAGTCTCGTGGGCGCTGGCATGTCATCGGGCCAGCGTTTTACCAGGGTTATCAGGACGTCCCGGGATATCTCTTGAAGGTTTTGGACATCGGCGTAAATTCCGGTGCCCGGTTCGTTGGTTGATTTTTTTGATTTTGTCATACGGCGATTTTAACAAGTGCAACACGAGGGCACAAGCGACGGCCCTGGCAGCTCAAATCGCTTTCGGGGCTTTCTCTGTGCATTTTGTGTTCAAGATGTAGTAATCTTCTTCCGGCATGTTAATTACTCTTGTTCGTTTGCGGCAACGCCGCTGAGCCAATCCAGACGGATCCCGAGGGTCAGAGTTTTTGATGCCTGGGCCGCTTACCGCGACTTCAGGTTTCTTTGGGTTGGCAATTTCTGCGCGAATAACGCCCAGTGGCTTCAGCTTCTGACTCTGGGCTGGCTGGTCACTCACCTGACCGAAGGCGATGCAAACTCATCTTTGCTGGTGGTCTCGATTGGGGGCATCAACACGCTGCCTGGTTTGCTGGTCGGTCCCTGGGGCGGGGTGCTGGGAGATCGCGTTGACCGGCGCAAGCTGATTATCTCGATTCAAGGATTCATGGCGATATTCGCCTTCGGATTTGCCCTGCTTGTGCTGGCTGACGTGGTCAGAGTGTGGCACGTGTACGTGTATGCAATCATCAGCGGGGCGTGCCTGTCAGTGACTCAACCCATGCGCCAGACTTTGATTGCCAACACGGTTGCGCCCGCCGCGATTCCCAACGCCTACGCCACCAACACTCTGACGATACCGGGCACTCGCATGATCGGGCCTTTTGTGGGCGGGATTCTGGTGGCGACGCTGGGGTTCTTTTGGAACTTTATGATTGAGGCGCTGTTGTACGTGGCGATGATCGCAGCGTTCTGGCCGATGAACACTCCGTTCAATACGGGCAGGCATGTGTCGACCGGCTCGGGATTGCGGGGGGTCGTTTCGGATCTGGCGGAGGGGTTTCGGTTTGTCTGGTCGGGAAACAGGGCGCTGCTGTATCTCATATTGTTGACCATAGTTCCGAACACTGTTCTGCAACCAGTGATGTTCCTGCTGCCGGTTTTCACGACGGAAGTTCTGGGAAGGGGAGCGGATGTGGGCGGTTACATGCTGGCGATCAACGGCTTCGGGGGGTTTGTTATGGCGTTGGCGATTGCATCGTTTGGGTTCGTGTTTCGTCGAGGGATTGTGTGCCTTGCGACGGCGATTATCAGCTCTGTGATCGTTTTGGTCATGGCGCAATCGGTATGGCTGCCGATGGCTCTGGTTGTGATCGCGATGTTCGCCGGGAGCCAGACGACGATTCGAACGGCCAACGGTTCCCTGGTGCAATCGCTGGCGCCGGATGAGTTGCGAGCCAGAGTGACGAGCATCCAACGATACGGGCAGGGTTTCGTCGTTGGGTCGAGCGTGTTGGTGGGCTGGCTGGCAGGAGTTTTCGGTATTCGGATAGTGATGACGTCGCTGGGAATTGTCGGGCTTGCAATCGCGATACCGTTCGCGATCTGGTCACGGCAGATTCGCGAATTGGAGTAGGCGCGAATGATTGCGATTGACTGAACGGTCAGGCTCGTTTAGGATTCCTGTGTTCGTATTTTGCGGTAACGTTTAGAGTTTTCGCCTTTGCGGGAGTGTCAGATGACCTCAATTCGAGTTTCTATGGCGTTCATCCTGGCGGTGGTGGTTTTGTCGATGTTGGCCGGGGTGTCGGTGTTTACGGTTGTCGAGGCGGACGAGCCTGTCGTCTCGACTCAGGAAGCGAGAGCGGCCAATTCGATTCCCGTGAAAGGGCTGGAAGCTCAGAAAATGGGCTCTGCGGCGTGGAACGTGACCGGGTCTGGCGCACCTGAACCAGTGAAGTCTGGTCATGCGATCAATTGGGCGCCCACGTGCATCATTGTGGCGTATTACTATGTCGCGTCCAGAGATTATTCTAACATCGATGCAGCATCGCCCACGGGAATAGTCGGTGTGCCGAGCATAACGGGATTCCCGAACTTCTCTGCCGCATTGAGCGCCGGAGGATTTGGTGTCGGAGATATCACTTCTTCGTGGACTCCTCAGACTTTGGGCGCTGACGTGAATGGGCAAGACTGGATGTACGATTCTGGCACTAAAGTGGAAACCAGATATTACACCGGAGGCCAGTTCACGATAAGTCTCAACGGTCAGCGGTTGCTTCGCGGTAACATGCCCGACACAACCATGATTATTGATTACAACGACACGAGCGTGTGCATCGACGACCAGATCTCTGGTTCCACGACCAGCGTGAGGCCTATCGACGATTCATCGGGCAGTCCAGCCGCGGTGCAGCAGGCAGCTTCGGCGTTCCTACAGGATCTGGGCAACGAAGGAATCAGGTTTGTCTTTGATTCGTTCCAGCCTGCCGGGCAGGATGAATTCGTTGCAAACGACAGAAAAGGCGCAATCTTCGAAATCCAGGTTGGCAGAATCGAGACCGCGAGCATTCCGGTTGCGGATGTTCGACTTAACAAGTCTGTGTCCACATCAACGGCTGAACGCGGCGACACTGTGACTTACACCCCGCATTGACTCACTGAAAATGTAACCCGAAAGGGGTTGTTGCCTCACGAAGAATGTA
>JASLRP010000167.1 GCA_030743915.1 SAR202 cluster bacterium
TTACAAAAGACAATTCGATTCTAGGCCTACCCCATAACAACTGGATAAATGGCAGTACTGCCAACAAACCTAGCCCGAACGCTAGGATACTGATAATGATGCTGGCCAATTCCAGGCCAAAAGGGGTAGATGCCGCAAGGAGTACCATTCTCCCATCGTATCATGTAATCCGTATCAAATAGATCATCCAAAATTGAGATCATGGGCACGCTTCTTAACCCAGAATGCGGTTGTGTTTGACGTAGATGGCGAAGACTACCGACCCCCGTTAACGGAGAGGGTCTGTCCCGTAATGTAGGTCGCAAGGTCTGACACCAGGAACATCACTGCGTTGGCGATGTCTTCAGCCGCGCCGAGACGTCTGAGAGGGATGTTCTCCATCAGTTTTTGCTGGCCTTCCTCGCCCATAGCTTCCCACTGTAGCTCGCTGGAGGGGTTGGACCGGATGAAACCCGGAGCCACGCTGTTCACCGTGATGCCGAAGGGCCCAAGTTCGTGGGCAAGCTGCCTCACAAGGCCGATCTGGCCCGCCTTCGCCGATGCGTAGGCCTGAATTCCGGTCAGGCTGACGCCCAGACCTGCCCCGCTGGAAATTGTCAGTATGCGGCCCTCGCCAGATGCTTTCATGGTGGGCGCCACAGCCTGGGCGCACAGGAAGGCGCCCTTGACGTTTACGTCATGGATCGCCTGCCATTGCTGTTCTGTTACGTCTTCGATGGGCTGGCCCGTCTGCCCAACAACTCCCCCTGCCGTGCAAACAAGAATGTCCACCTGGCCGGAATCTGCGGACGCATCCTCAACCAGCGCGGTCACCTGGGCCTTGTCAGTCACGTCAACGATGCGGGGGTGAATATTCGTATCGCCAGTCGCGTTTCCCGCAGCAACCATCTGATGCAGATCATCCTCCAGGATGTCGCTTGCCCATACGGTGGCCCCGCGAGATGCCAGGCCGTGAGTTATGGCCTCGCCAATTCCGTGCGCCGCGCCAGTGACAATGGCTGTTTTTCCCTTGAAGCTTATATCCACGAGCAACGTTCCTCCTCTGGTTTTTGAAGCCAATCGACTCTATAATTCCGACCTTAATTTCTAGCCCGACGTAACGTTGCAATCCAGAGATTTCACGCCATAACAAACGCAGGCACAACATCGCGCGTGATGTTGTGCCTGCATATTGGACTACTTGGCGCTGAAAGAGAAGGCCTAAGTGACTTCCAGCGTCGGGTTTCGGAGCGGGGCCGCGAACTGCGACTCGTTCAACTCGACAAAGTCCTTCTGGTAAATCTGGACTCTGTAAGATTCATAATCTGGGATGAACAGTCGGAACTCGCTGTCAACGCGGACTGATCTTGGGTGTCTCAGGTACTTTTCCTGCTCCAGCTTGCCCATCTCTCGCAGTCTGTTGGAGACGGCGTTGGTCAACATGTACTCGCGGGCCACTTTCGAAAGGGTCGCCTCTCCTCTAAAACTCCAGATGTACTGGCCTTCTGAGTTGAACATCTGGACCCGGTCGTTGCCCCAGTCCGCGACGTATATGTCGCCGTGGGCATCGACCGCGATTCCCGTGGGCTTGTTGAACTCGCCGTCGCCTGAGCCTGCCTGTCCGATGACGTTCTTCAGATCGCCGTCGGCTGAGAATACCTGGAACCTGTTGTTGCCCCAGTCGGCGACGTAGATGTCGCCCAACTCATCGACATGCACGCCCCACGGCAGATCGAACTCTCCCGGATTGGCGCCGGAAGAACCGAATCCGCCCAGGTATTCTCCATCAGCGGTGTATCTCTGGACCCGGTTGTTCTTGGAGTCCACCACGACGAGGTTGCCGTCCGGATCGAAGGCAATGCCGGTGGGGCCGTTCATCTGGCCATCGGAGTCCCCTTCGACGCCCCAACTGGAGACGAACTCGTGTTCCTGGTCGAATCGGGAAATCCGGTGCGTCGCCTCGTCGCTGATGAAGATGTCGCCATCGGCATCTGTGATTATCTGGACGGGCCAGACGAGTTGGCCGTCTTCGGTCCCGTAGGCGCCGAAACCTATAAGCTCGTCTGTCAAACGGTCCATGTCATCGAGGGGCCAGACGCGAACGGTGGCGGCGCCCGCCGAGCGCATCAGAATGTAGGCGTTCCCCGTGCCGGAGAATGCGATGTCTGCCGGAAAGTTGGTCACTCGCCGCATACCCAGTGTTCGCAGGTAAGGGTATCCGGCTCTAAGCAGTCCGTGTGGTCTGGTCATAGCTTGGTCTCCTGAATCAAAATCGCTTAAGCCCTGAACGGGGATATCTGCTCGTACTCGCCCTTGACGATTGGCCTTGCCTCGACGTCCAGCACCTGCTCAAGAAGCGTGCCGTAGATGCCACGGAAGTCGATGTGGTGCTTCAGGTCCTCGCCGTGTTCCCAGTCTGCCGGGTCCAGAGACGGGTACTGTCCGTAGAGGCCGCCCTGGACGTTCTTTCCGAAGATGAACGCTCCGCCTCCAGTGCCGTGGTCGGTGCCGCTGCCGTTGTCTCGCATGCGACGTCCGAACTCGGTGAACGCGAACACAGTGACGTTTTCGGCAGCGCCATGCTCTTCCAGGTCATCAAGGAAGTCGGACACTGCGCCGGAGACGTCCTTCATCAGCGTGGGATGGCCTGCCATTTCGTTGGCGTGGGTGTCGTACCCGCCGTGCTGCGTGTAGAAGATTCGCGTGCCGAGACCGGAGAGATGAATCCGCGCGACGTCTCTCAGGCTCTTTGCGATGGTGTTCTCGGCATATTCGACGGTGGACTCGTACCGGTCGGCAACGTCGGCCAGCATGTCGGCGCCGCTCAGGACATCGAGGCCGGTCTGTCCGATGTAATCGGCAACCGGGCCGGTTCCGATGGCCTGCCCATAGATACCCTTGAACGCCTCCAGGGCCTTGTTCTTCAGCGATTCCTGTTCTATCCGGCTCATGACGCCGTAGCCTTCGAGGTCGCCAACGGAGGTGACGGGCACGCCCGTTACCGCCATCGCGCGGGGCAATCCGGCGCCGATGTTGACTCCGGTCAGCACATTCTCGGCGTTGGGGTCGAGTTCCCTGACTGCCTGGCCCAGCCAGCCCTCGCTGCCAACGCGGTCAGGCTCGGCGGTGTGCCAGATGTCCATGCCTCTGAAGTGAGACCTGTTGGAGTCCGGATAGCCGATGCCCTGGATTATCGCCATCTTGCCTTCGTCGTACAGTCGCTTGAAAGGCGCGGCGTTCTCGTTGATTCCAAGCTCGTCATTGATCGGAAGAACCTGATCTTGTCTGATCACAACCTTCTGGCGGGCGTCGTAGTAGTGCCCGTTGGTGTATGGGACAAGCGTGTTCATAAAGTCATTGCCGCCCGTCATCTGGACGACTACGAGAGTCTTTTCTGAGGGTTTCGTGGCCATGTTTGTTCCCGTCCTTATGAATGTTGTTTTTTCGGGCTAAATTATTCGAACTGGTAGTCAACCGTGGATGCGGTCATCTGGAGAAGATCGTGGACGCCCACGGAGCCTTCTTCGTCTTTCTCAATACTGCTCAACTCTTTGGCGTAGGCGACCAGCGAGTCGTATGTCTGTTCGCTGACGTTTATGCTGCCCAGCAGGTCAAGACATCGGTCCACAAGCTTGGAGGGATCGTCGTCCAGGCTTCCGGCCCGTTCCACCATGTCCCTGACGCCGGGCTTGGAGAGGTCGCGGAACTGACTCTCGACAAACCCAACCCGCTCGCTGAGCGTGCCTGAGTCTATCCACTCGTGTCCCGTGTGCCAGCCTTCGACGGTGGGAGGGTTCATCAGCCTCTGGCCCATAATCGCCAGAGGCCCCTCGGATAGCGCGCCATTGAGGGAAGTCACTCCAAAGGTGTGTATGCCGGGAACAGGGTCGTTGTACTCGCCGGTCTGTTTCAGCACTCCTGCTACCAATTCGGTCGGGCTCTTGACCTTCTTGAAGATGGTGGCCTCTTTGAACCAGTCGGAGTTGAACATTTCTTTGAGAACCGCCCTCACATCGCCGCCGGTCTCCAGGAACACCTTTGAGAGTTGCGCGATGGCGTCCTCGTTCCTTGCGGGTTCTGTTTCCCAGGAGGGGACCTGGAGTTCGTCTTCAACGAAGAAGTTGCACAGATGACGAGAAATAAATCGGGCGGTGGCAGGTTGCCTTACGATAATGTCGATGATGTCTCCGCCATCGAAATCGCCGGTTTCGCCCAGGAACGTCTTGGAGTCGTGGTCGTGGTCGTCTTCCAGGAACACGAATTCCGCCGGGTAGTGGCCGTTAGGATAGAGCGATAGGGGCTGCCTGAACGTCCAGCCGGTGAACGCTCTCGAAGCGGCCTTGATATCGTCTTCGGTGTAGTTGCCGACGCCCATGGAGAATAGCTCCAGAAGCTCACGGCCATAGTTTTCGTTGATCTCGTCTTTGTGATTTTCGTTATTGTCCAGCCAGAAAATCATGGCGGGGTCGCGGGAAAGCTCCAAGAGAATCGTTCCCATGTTCGACAGTCCCACTCGGCGGAACATCGCGATCTCGGTGTATAGAGACGGGCCGTGCTCGCTCTTTCCCCATGCGACCGGAAAGATGTGATGGAAGAACAGGGCTATCTTTTCTTCCAGCGGACGCAGGGTGTTCACCATTCTGAACAACCACTTGCCGACATGGAGCGCCACTGGCTCGCCCGAGTAGTACCTGTCGATGTAGGCTTCGTCCAATTCCTGAAAACGTTCAGGGTTTACGAGATCGTCAACAATCTCTTCATAAGTCTTTTCCTGAGTCAGCGTGTCGAGTTCTGCCGGCGTTGCCCCGAACCCTGCCCGCCTCATCAAGTGTGCTACCTGCGCTCTGTCTGATTTCATATTCTGCCATCCTCCCCTGATGTGGACCGCCTGGCGACAACCGGCGACCTTGAATTCAAACCATATTATATTTTAATCGCATTATATTCAAAACACCCTTACAAGTCTTGTAATCGGACACAGACTTTGAATACTCGCCATTCTAAAAGAAGCCCCCAAGCAGACGCCCTGATGCTTCGTGCTGACTCAGGATGGCGATCGCACATGCGAGCATCTCTTCGGCTTTGCATGGCCGTCGGGAATGACGTAGTATCTGCAACATCAACATGCTGACTAGAAAAGACGGGGAGTAACATGGACCTTGGACTTGAAGGAAAATTGGCTCTGGTGGCCGGCGGAGGTCGTGGAATCGGCAAGGCAATTGCGCTGGATTTGGCTCGCGAAGGGGTGGATGTGGTGGTCGCCTCGCGAACGATGTCGGAGCTGGAGCAGACGGCCCGTGAGATCGAAGACCAGACAGGCAGGCGAGCGATCCCGATGACGGTCGATGTGACCAGCAGAGAACAGGTGGACCGCGTTGTGGATGAAGCGGCCAGCCAGTTGGGCGGGTTGCACATCCTAGTCAACAGCGCCTCGCTTCCCGGAGGCTCCCCTTCGGCTGTCGGCCCGATTGCGACGCTGGACGAGGATGAATTGCTCAGCGACTTCCACGTGAAATACGTTGGCGCTCTCAGGTGCGCCCGCGCCGCTATCCCGCATCTCAAAGAGCAGGGCTGGGGCCGGATAATCAACATCAGCGGCACCAACGCTCGGCGGGCCGGCAATCTCAGCGGCGGAGCGCGGAACACCTCGCTGGTGCATCTCACCAAGACTCTGGCCGTCCAACTGGGGCAGTTCGGAATCACCGTCAATTGCATCCATCCAGGCATAACTCGCACCGAGCGCACCCCCGGACTTCTGGAAGCTCGCGCCGCCCAACTCGGGATCACCCCCGAGGAAGTGGAGCGACGCGACTACGACCCGGACGGGTCCGGAGGGAACTCCCTGAACCGCATGGTTGACGCCGATGAGGTCGCCTACGTTTCGACGTTCCTCTCATCCGACAAGGCGTGGGCCGTGACCGGAGAGCTAATCATCGCCACCGGAGGCGCCGGGGACGCGGTGTATTACTGATCACGAGAACACAACTCCCAAACCTCAATAACACCTTCTGATAGAGGAGATTTCAGCATGGCAGTGGTAGAGATAGAGCGTCACGGGCAGATTTTCGTTGTTCGCCTGAACAGGCCCGAGCGGTTGAACGCGTTGGGTTTTGAAATTCGCTCGCTGTTGGCCGATGCCTGGTCTGAGTTTCGCGAGTCCAGTGATCTGGAGGTCGGAGTGTTCACCGGGACCGGACGCGCGTTCTGCGCCGGCGAGGATATGAAGGAATCGCTGGAGAACAGCGCTCCGGGAGGGCGGCGTCCCGACCGTGAGGACCCGCTGATGTCCGGGAAGCTGGAAAAGCCGGTAATCGCCGCTGTTAACGGCTATGCGATGGGCGGCGGATTCATGCTGGTCGAGCGGACAGACCTGCGCGTCGCCGTTCATGAGGCCATATTCGAGATGTCCGAGGCCAAGCGCTGGCTGTTGGGCGGCTACAATCACGGGCACATTGCCTCGGTGCCTCATCCCGTCGCCACGGAAATGGCCCTGGCGTTCCGGTTCCCTGCGCAGCGGCTGTACGAGGTCGGATGGATCAACCGCGTGGTATCCTCGGAGGAGCTTTTGCCGACAGCTTTTGAGATGGCCGACCACATCCTCACCCTGCCGCCTGCGTCGCGGGTCAACACTGTTCACATGATGCGCGAGATGCGCCCCACCGTCGCGCCTGAGTTGCAGCAGTTGGCAGGCGCGTTGAACGATCATGGCGCCAAAAGCGACCTGATGGAATCGAGACGGGCGTTTGCAGAGAAACGCGCTCCAAAGTGGAAAGGGTGGGACGATCCCAACGACCGATACAAAACGCCGACCCTTGCCTCGCTGAAGCAGGCTTAGGCGTAATTGTTGCGGACAAGACTGGCAGGCCAACCCGCACCATTCTGAGGTCTCAACCGGAGAATCTGGTCGTAAAAGGAAAACATTTGCCACACTGACACCAGATGCTTCGCTTCACTCAGTATGGCAACTTAGACATGATGGACATGATGCCGAAAGGATTTGGTTTCGGAGCGGATCGTGGATCGTGTGATGCCCGTCTATAGATAGCATTATGCAGTAGTCAAACCATAACACTAAACGGAAAGACAGATTTTGAGTTCGAGTCAGAAATTCTGGCTCGATCTTCAAACATCAGCTATCAATAGGACTGTTTCGGGATCGTCCCACAATGCTCGACGACATTGATATTGCCTGCTCTATTGGGTGTATGATCAAGTCACCAACTAACTCGTACGGAGGTGAAAGCGTATGGCTACAAAACTCATACACACCGGTTTTGTCGTTGAGAACCTAGGCTGGGCCATATCCTTCTACCGCGACGCGGTAGGTCTGGAGATTCTCCGGGAAAGAGAGTTCACAGGCAATGAGATCTCTCAGGTAGTAGGTTACGAGGACGCTCATTTGAAAATGGCTATGCTTGGTATTCCCGGAGAGGAAAGTCATGCCCTGGAGCTCATTCAATACCTTAACCCAGCTTCATCGGACAGGACCACGAGTGAGCGGAGTGCCCAAGGAGCTTCCCATGTGGCGTTTCGTGTGGACGACATTGAAGAGACTTTTCGGTGCCTGGTTGCAAATGGCGCTCAACAACTCAACCCTCCTGTGTACGTACCGCCCAACCGTAGTGCCTGTTATTTGCAAGATCCAGATGGGAATTGGATAGAGCTTCTTCAGCGCGACTAGAAATCATGTTCGCCGCATCCTAGGATCAGAAGGATTACATAAGTGCCCGAAAAACAACCTCAGGTCCTGAGCGGCCTTCGGATTATTGAGCTTGGAACAGACGTCGCGGCCGCCTATGCTGCCCGCCTGTGCGCCATCTATGGCGCTGACGTCATCACCATCGAACCTCCTCAAGGTCATCCAGTCAGGCATCTTCCGCCGTGGCCGGACGATGTTCAAGATCCTGAAAAAAGCGTCCTGTTTGCCTATCTGGGAATCAGCAAACGCTCTGTCTGTCTCGATCTGGACAACCCGGAAAACATCCGGCGCGTTCGAGAATTGATTCTGACCGCTGACGGTGTTTTCGACAGCTATCCACCTGGCTATCTGTCCGATCTTGGAATTGACCTTGACCGGCTTGCGGATGAAAACCCGGCGCTGACAGTCACCCACATAACCCCCTACGGGCAGAGCGGCCCACACGCCAACTGGTCGGCGAGCGCTCTCACAGCGGCAGCGTCTGGAGGGCAGATGTACGTGGCCGGAGACGCTGACAAACCGCCGATGCTCACAGCCGGGCATCAGGCGCACTACCAGACCGGAGTCCAGGCGTTCGGCGCGATGCTGACCGCTCTGTACGCCGGGGCTGCGACGGGGACCGGGGATATTCTGGACATATCCATTCAAGAGGTCCAGGCCGTGACTCTTGAGGGCGGCGGGCCTTCAGCATTGTGGTATGGCGGGGAGCAGGTCCGGGGCGGCAACACACCTCGCGCGCAATGGGGAATCTACGAATGCGCAGATGGGTTTGTTGGCGTCGCAGCGATGCCGCGGCAGACTCATTCGGTGATGGATGTCATCGGACATAGTGAACTGAAAAATGATCCCCTGTTCGCGCAGGGCGGCTGGGACCCAGATGCCAACGAGCTAATGGGCGCCCTCCTGACTGAATTCACGGCGACTCGCACCGCGGCAGAGATTTTTGAAATGGCCGATGAGTTCCGCGCTCCCTTCTCGTTGATTCCGACGCCTGCGGAACTGCTGGAATGGCCCCATCACAAGGAAACAGGCTTTTGGAAAGAGGTTAAACATCCTGTTTTAGGCCCGCATCCTGTTCCATCCGGCCCCATCGCTTTCAATGACAATGACAGGGGGCAATTCACCCCGGCTCCGACCATCGGACAGCACACCAAGGAGGCGCTGGCCGAGCTTTCTGAGATCACCCCCCCAGATTCGCGGAATAGCATTTCGAGTGAACAACTGGACCTTCCCCTGGAGGGCCTTCGGGTTATCGACATGACTCAAGTCTGGTCGGGCCCATATGGCGCTCGGTTCCTTGCGGATATGGGCGCGGAGGTTATCAAGGTGGAAGGCCCCACCTTCCCCGACCCCATACGCACGGCAGGTGGCAACCGCGCCTCGCCTGAAATCGACCTCTCGGCCTATTTCAATGAATACAACAGGGGCAAAAAGGGCCTCTCCCTGGACATCAAACAGCCGGAAGGCATGGCGGCTCTGAAAAAACTGGCGGCAACGGCGGATGTGTTCATCGAGAACTGGTCTTCTGGAGTGGCCGATAGAAACGGTCTGAGCTACGAAGATTTGAAGGCCGTCAATCCGCAGATCATCTACATCTCGATGCCAGGGTTCGGGCATAAAGGCTCCGACGCCGGCCGCGTTGGTTTTGGCCCCACCATCGAGCAGATGGGCGGCCTTGTGGCATTGCAGGGATACGCCGGAGGGCCTCCCCATAAATCCGGCATCTCATACGGCGATCCCATAGCCGGCGCGACCTGCGCCGCGTCAGTTGCCGCCGCGCTGTTGTATCGTCAGCGGACGGGTCAGGGCAGCTATTGCATGATCCCTCAGCGAGACGGCGTCACAGGGCTTGTCGGGGAGTATTTCATTGCGGAAGCCATCGGTTGCGAGACACTCGTCCGCGCAGGAACTGCGCATCCGACGTCCGCTCCTCACAACGTCTATCCGAGCCTGCCCGATGAAGAGCCTCGCCTGGTCCTCGGTTGGGACCGCAAGCCCCTTTCCTCCACGGACGATCGGTGGATCGCTATAGATTGCCGCTCCGATGCCGAATGGGAGACTTTTGTAAATCTGGTTGGAGACCCTCGGCTGTTCGAAGAGGAGTTCAAGTCGCTTGATGCCCGACAGGCGCGGCTCGAATACATCGACGCCATAATTAGCGAATGGACCAGCGGTCAGCAGGCCGATGATCTGGCAACGCGACTCCAGGAAGCGGGCGTCAACGCGGCGGCTGTGATGTCGTGTCTGCTCGTGCTAAAAGACGCTCACTTGCAGGAGCGCGATTTCACGATTACCGTTGAGCACGAAATCAAAGGCAAGCACCTGACGACACGCCCGGTATGGCGATTGAAGAGACGCGACATATTGCCAGAACGCTCCGGCCCAACGTTCGGAGCCGACAGCCAGAGCATTCTTGAAGGCCTCGGCTACTCTGAAGACGACATCAGGTCGATGAACGAACAGGGAGTCACCTCCAGAACGCTGTTGATGGACGCCTAAAACCGTGTAACAGAACCTTTGAATTCTTATAGAAAAATACCCGCGGGTATTGGGGGAGCAATATTATGAGTTCGGACGAGACGAGGGACTGGTTGTGTGGGCCAATGGTCGCGGTTGCGACACCGTTCACTGAAGATTTTGAGTTGGACCTGGATGCCCTTCAGGCAAACATCCGCTTCATGATTGACGGAGGCGTTCGGCAGGGGCAGGGAACACTTCTGGTTGGAGGCGCAGGCGGCGAACATCCCGCTCTGAATATTTCCGAAAGGAAAGACGTGATGACGGCCTCGGTTGAGGCCGCAAACGGAGAGGCGCCAGTGCTGACCAGCGTTCAGCACACCGACCCTCGCGTGACGCTTGAGCTTGCCCAGCACGCGCATAAGGCCGGCCTCGGCGGGGTGCAGCTAGGGCCAACCTACTACTACGAACCAACAGAGGACGATGCCTATCGTCTGTTCGAGTACATCGCTTCCAAGACCGACGTGACGCTGATGATATATCACACGTGGTGGGACGGACTTCACATGAGTCGCGGACTGATCGACCGCCTGGCGCGCATCGACACGGTGAAGGCGGTCAAGTGGTCAACGCCTGACGACCGGCATTACCGAAATGTCATGTCCGACATGTCCGATGACCTGGTGTTCATCGACAACTCCGGCCAGCAGATCCTCAGCCACATGTACGGCGCCAGAGGGTTCATTACTCACCTGTCCGGGTTCTGGCCTCAGTACCCCACGGATATATGGAACAAGCTGGAGTCTGGCGACTACGCTGGAGCCAAAAAACTCCTGGCGGCCTTCAAATGGAAGTGGGTGAACTGGCGGGCCAAGGTCAGCGCCATCACTGGCGGCGAGGGGCCGTTCATCAAAGCCGCGATGGAGGAGGTGGGCCTGAAAGTCGGACCGCCTCGACCTCCGTCTGTCAGGCCAACACCGGAGCTGATGAAGGAACTGACTCAGCTATTCGAAGAGTGCGGCGTTCCGTATCTCAGTGGCGTGACCAGCCGGTAGCGTAGATTCACCTGACAGATCCCGCCTTTTCGGCTCGTGCCGATGCCGCGTGATGGCGCTTCGTCAGATACGATTGTGGAAAATCGAAGCGCTGTTGAATCATGCTCTCTTACCCTGTATATTCGCATCGACGCCGGGAGACAGGCGGCAACTTAAAAAGCGAAAGGACGCTTAATGAAAATCACCAATGTCAAAGTGGAAATGTTCAACTGGAAGACCGAGGCCTGGAAGACCGGCGTGGGCACGGCATTCGGAAACACGGTGCAACTGGGAATCGTCACCGTCGAGACCGATGAAGGGGTCTCTGGGAACGCCTTTCTGGGATCGTCTCGGATGGGCGCCGACCACTTCGTGAACGGCCTCATTCAGTTCATCAAGCCCCTGGTGATGGGCAGGAATCCGCAGGACATCGGCTCCATATGGTGGGACATGTGGAAGATGAACCGCTCGGTCTGGACTCACGTGATCGGCGCCATCGACATCTGCCTGTGGGACATCAACGGCAAGATAGCCGGACAACCCATCCACCGATTGCTGGGCACCTGCAAAGAGGAAGTGCCCGTCTATTCCAGCACCGCCTATCATGAAACCACCGAGGAGTACGCCGAAGAGGCCATCAAGTTCAAGGAGATGGGATGGCAGGCCCACAAGGTCCATCCCCACGGAAACCCTGATATGGACATCAAAATCTCCCAGGCGGTGCGCGAGGCGGTAGGCCCCGATATGAAGCTCATGCTCGACTCGATGTGGGCCTACAAGTACGCGGACGCCATGAGAGTGGGCAGGGCGATTGAAGAACTGGACTTCTACTGGTACGAGGACCCGTTGGTTGAGGAGGACATCTACCACTACGTCAAGCTCAACCAGAAGCTGGACATTCCCATAATGTCCACCGAGTACGCCCCCGGACGCTTCTACGGCATGACGCCCTGGATTACGCAGAACGCCTCTGACATACTCCGAAGCGACGTGGCCGTCACAGGCGGCATCACTCCCCTGGTCAGGCTTTGCCACATGGCCGAGGGCTTCAACATGATGTGCGAGATTCATCACGGAGGCAACTCGCTGAACAACGTGGCGAATCTGCACGTGACGATGGCCGTCCCCAACTGCGAGTTCTACGAGTTCTTCCCATGCACGGGCGCCAACGTGTACGGGCTGGTCAAAGACATCGACTTTGGCGACAACGGCACTGTGCAGGCCCCGACGGAGCCTGGCCTCGGATTCGAGATCGACTGGGACCTGGTGAAGCGAGAACACACCGCGACCGTCGAATAGAGATTTTCGAGAATAACAGGCGGGGCCAGTTCTTTAAGCGGTCTCGCCTGTTTGCTTTCTCAGCTAACCCGAAGTGTTCCTCTGGCATCAGCGGATAGCTTTCCCTCTTGGACGAGGCGGCTGATCGAGGTTTTGATTCTGCTGGTGACCTTGACGTCGGTCTTGGCGAATCCGAACTGTTTAGCGGTCTCGGCCATCAGAGGACCCGGCGATGCCGAGTACATGGCCCATGCGACTTTGAGCAACCCCGCTCGCAATTCCGCGTCAGACACTCTTGAGATATCCCGTCTGGCTCCACGCCAGGGTTTCGCGTCCCCGACGAATCTCGGAGAGGTCAGGAATTGGCCGCGAGCGCTGCGAGCGCCACTCGCCAACTCCCGACGGATCTTTCTCTTGGACACCAGAAATTCGATTGCCGCGTCCAATCGTACTCCAAGGGTCTCGGTGTTCCCATTGGCGCCGAGATAATCGCGTATCTCTCGCCTCAAATCCAGAACGTGGACAGGCGTCTCCGCTTCAACCACTTTCAGAGCCAGCGCTTGAAGTTCGTCGGCAGCGACGCCACTTGCGTCAACTGCATGGGGTTTTTCAGATGGACGCAGGGTTGGCCGGTACTGCTCGAACAGTTGTATTTCAGGTTTGTTCATCGTGGCATGGGTGGAATGGCCGTTCGTGCCTTGCTCCGGGCGGTGATTCTGATCCGGAGATTCGGTGGCGATTCCCGCTTTCAATCCCAAATGGTCCTGATCACGCTCAGGCAATGACACAAAGGTCTGTTGACTGCGGGAGGCCCGAGCGATCGGCGCCGGCGGTCGATTGATCTGATAGCTCCTATCTCGTGAAATCGTCTGTGTGGCCTGTCCATTACGATCTGGCGATTCTGGTCTCGAATCCCCATTGTTGACATTAGAATGGGTTGGACGGCCATTGGCAGGCCCGTCAATCATTCTCCCGTTGTGTTGCTGGCCGGCAGAATGGCCGCGACTGTGCATACGGTCGATTCTATCGCTAAGGTCTGATAGCGAGTCCTGCAATTCTGAATAATCAATGACGGGACGCAGAGCTTCCAGGCTCGGAACGGTCTCTGAACGAACGGCCAGCGCGGTCTCTTCCGAATCGCCATCTCGTCTGATGACGGTCGCGTAAAATATTATGAATGCGGGGATGTACAGGAGAGTCAGCAGGGTGGCAATGGATATGAACAGGATGCCCTGTCGGCTGGTCATGAACACCACGGGCCACCCGATGTATTTGACTCTGAGGATCGCCTTGCCGCGAACGTCTGCGGGCCTGACGGGGAATGGGTCTATGTCACTGTTGTCGCCCTTGGTGCTAAGGGCCAGTTGGCCGTCTCGGACGCCGATGTCGGTGACCCGATGAAGGATTGTGCCTGGCGACACACCGACGAACACCTCTGGCGTTCTGAACGCAACGACATCACCGACCTCAATGTCTGAGAACGACACCTTCTTGACCAGGATGACGTCGCCCTGATGGAACGCCGGCTCCATGCTGGTCCCTTTGGTCAGCCTGAGCGGGAGAATCGACTGAGAGTAGATCGCGAGACCCAAGTACAATAGGACCGCGGCCAATAGCACAACTCTGTCGGGCGTTATCACCTTTTTAGAGGGATAGACTGAGGAGGGTCGCTGAGCGATGGCGGTCATGGAATGCTCAGGACTAAGGACACGAAGTTAGCATTGTGATTATCGAGGTGAACGTGTCTGGTATCTCCGTCTTGGAGCCAACGTCCACGAACAGCCGCACGCCTTCGACACTGCTTTGTGCTGTGCTGTTTTGGAAGTACAGCGGGGATGTTGTCAGCAGGTTGCCGTCGCCGTAAACCTCGACCTTGTATATCCGTCCGGCTGGCCATGCGTCATCGCTGGTCTCCTCGACACGGACTTTGTAGAGCCAGTTCTTCTTTGTCCAGTCGTTACGGAGTTCAGGGTCGCCGGTTTGCGCGTCGATGCCGGGACAGGTCTCACCGTTAGCGCTCTTATTGGAACCCGCGCGCTTATTTCCCATGAGCGTGGTGACAGTGTCGTCGTCCGACTGCATCATCTCCTGGGCAACTTGAAGACTACGGGTCGTCTGTCCGACGGCCACGGTGCCAACGGTCGATAGCAACCCGATGATTATCACCGCTGATACGATCATCAGGCCGATGGGGAACGATCTCGATTGTGACATCGGTTTTTTGCTTAGGGTTCCGATGCCCTAATCGACGACCTTGGTCACCTTAACGGTGATGCCGCCGGGCAGACTCGTGCTGCTCCCCAGATCGAATTGAGCGGTGGCTCCTTCGACGTTGCTGCCATCTGCTGTGGCGTTCTTGATGAACAACGTGTCAAGAAGCGTGCCGTCGGCGAAGAGTTCGACGGAATAGACACGAGTCGAACCCCACCCGGACGCGGAGGACTCCATCACCTCGAATTGATAGACGAAGTTTTCGGAATCAATCGTCGAGTTGACGGTGGCGAAAGTCGCTACTGTGGAC
>JASLRP010000168.1 GCA_030743915.1 SAR202 cluster bacterium
TCTCGCCGATATCGCTGCTCAGGCGGGGTTCGACGTCGTCGGTATCGGCGCCCGAAAGCTGGACCGCAATCGACGCATGATGCCTGTCAGTCGAGTAGCGAACTCCGGGTCGGTCATCGAACGTCGGATGCACGAGGAGCACGTCATCGGTCTGTGGAAGCCCTGAGCTATACGCTCTGCCGCTCTCGCGACAAAACTCGCAGTATCCGAGGCCAGTAGCTGAAGGACACGACCATCGCCGTCAGCGCCAGGAGCGCGGACAGTACGTACAGGTCCCGAAATGCCAACACAAACTCCTGGGTCTCGTCGCCTGCGCCGCCTCTGGCCGACTGTCGCGCTGAGAATATCGCCCCCATGATTGCTACGCTGGAAACGGTGCCCAGGCTGCGAGAGAGTGACATTATGGCCCCTCCCATGCCCAGCCTGTCGGGCGGGAACGCCCCCATGATGAGGTTGGAGTTGGACGCCTGAAACAGGCCCATTCCGACGCCGGTTGCCATCATCAGGATGGCGACATCCGCGACGCTGGAATCTACATCCAACGTCGTGAACAATGCCATCGTCAGCGCAGATATCCCCACAGCCGTGGTGATGGTGTAAGAAGGGTGCATCCTGTCGGACAACCACCCGCCCACCGGAGCGAAGATGGCGTTGGTGATGGTCATCAGCATGATTACCAGTCCCCAAGTCTGGGCGTTGGCGTTCAGCACGTCAGACATGTAGAAGGGCAGGATGAACCAATTCACGAAGGTTGCCACGAACACCAGGTAGGCCACGATCAACGCAGGGGCCAGGACTCGGTCTTTCAAGAGGGACAGGTCCAGGATGGGACGGGCGACCCTTCTTTCGATCCGCACAAATATCGCGAGGGCGACAATGGCGGCCAGTCCCAACGCGATCACGTGGGGGAGCGACCAGCCGCTGCGCCCTCCGATGGTCAGGAAAAGGATCAACGACGCCATGCCCACGAACAATACCGCCGCTCCCAGCAAGTCGAAGGACGGGCGGACATCAGGTCTCGGACTCTCCCGGAGGGCGACGAGAGTGTAGGCGACTGCCACAAGACACAAGGGAACCCGCGCCAGGAAGATCGACCTCCAGCCGAATGAGTCCACCAGCAACCCGCCGCCCAGAGACCCGGCGATCATCCCCAGGGTCCCGAGACCCGCCATGATTCCCAGAGCGCGCCCCCGGCGATGGGCCGGAAATAGCTGAGTGACGATGGCCGGAGCCGACACCAGAATCAGGCCGTTGCCCACCGCCTGAGTCACGCGCAGACCCAGCACCAGCGGCAGGCCCGGAGCGATGCCTATCAGGAACACGGCCAGCGTGTAAGCCAGCAGCCCGATTACGTACACTCGCTTGAGGCCATACACATCCCCGGTTCCGCCGAGACCCAGTCCCATTCCCGTGGTGGAGCCAACGTAGAGGATGATTATCCACTGGATGGTCTCCAGGTCGGTGCCCAGATTTTCGGTGATGTCTGGCAGGGCCACATTCACCGTGATGTCCAGCGCTGTCAGGAACATCCCGGCAGCGGCGGCAACCAGTCCTGCCCACATGCGGGCTGTGCTGGGCTCTTGGATTTCAGAGGGCGCGGTCAAAGTATCGGCAAACTCTCAGGACAGCGGTCAGATTTCGTGCATTATATTCCTAATTGGCACGCATCGGCGCTGGTAGTTGGCAGACTTTCGACGGCGTGACATAATTCGGGCGTGAACCCGTAATCATCATGGAGGAACGCATTGCCAAACATCGACGAGAATCTTGCCTTCGCCCCCGCGACAGAGCTTCGAGAGCTTATCGCAGACAAGAAAGTGTCGCCTGTCGAGATTACTCAGCTATACCTGGACCGCATAGATCGTCTTGATCCCCAACTCAACTCCTACCTGACCGTCACGTCGGAGATTGCCCTGGAAGCCGCTCGAAAAGCAGAGCAAGCAGTGACCGATGGAGACGATCTTGGCCCCCTGCATGGCATACCCATATCCATAAAAGACCTTCAGATGACCAAGGGCGTCCGCACCACCGGAGGTTCGCTGGCCTACACGGACCGGATTCCCGACGCCGACTGCGCC
Organism: SAR202 cluster bacterium; assembly: GCA_030743915.1. Taxonomy (GTDB): domain Bacteria; phylum Chloroflexota; class Dehalococcoidia; order Lucifugimonadales; family UBA1123; genus UBA1123. Next base: position 2,079 of record JASLRP010000168.1, read on the forward strand.
GTGGTCGAGCGGGTCCTGGCGGCGGGAGCCGTAATGCTGGGCAAGACTAACTCTCCTGAGTTTGGCCTGTTGGGCGCCAATGAGAACCGACTGGGCGAGCCGTGCCGCAACCCTTGGAACCCGGGGCGCACCTCCGGCGGCTCCAGTGGCGGCGCCGGAGCGTCCATCGTTGCCGGCCTGACCTCGCTGGCCACCGGAGGCGATGGCGGAGGTTCCATCAGGATACCGGCGTCTTTCAACGGGACATACGGTATCAAACCCACACAGGGCCGCGTCTCCAGCTTTTCGGGCGTCGATGCGCCTCCGGCAGGCAATTACACCAGCCAGCAGGGGCCTCTGACCCGCACAGTTCGGGACTCGGCGCTGCTCCTCCAGGTGGTGGCCGGATACGATCCCCGCGACCCAGGTTCTCTGCGCGCTCCGACTCCTGACTTCGAGGCCGCTGTCGATCGGGGCATTGAGGGGATACGCGTCGGGTACAGTCCCGACTACGGCTACGGCGCCGTCGATCCCGAGGTGGCCCAGATTTCTGAGAAGGCCGCCAATGTCTTCGCCGAGCTTGGATGCTCCGTCGAGGAGTCAGACCTGAAGCTGGAGGGAGCTTTTGACACCTGGTTCACGTTCTTTAGCGCCAACGGATACCTTAGTCAGGGGCACCTGCTGGACGACCCAGAAGACCCCCTTAGCTGGTACGGTCGCTGGGCCATTGAGGCAGGATCGAAGGTCACGGGAGCGCAGTACGCAAAGGCGGTCGGGGAGCGAGACCGGATGCTCCAGCAGTTCGCAGACCAGTTCGAGAAGTACGACGTTCTGCTGTCTCCGACGATGGCAGTCACCGCCTTCTCCACAGAGGAGTATCCGCAGAAGATCGACGGTCAGGACCCGTATCCCAGCCCAGCCTGGGGATTCCTGCCCTTCACCCATCCGATCAACACCATTGGTCACACCGCCGCCAGCATCCCCTGCGGCTTCGACTCCGACGGAATGCCCGTGGGTCTGCACATAGTAGGACGCCACGGCGACGAGGAGACAGTCCTGGCCGTCAGCGCGGCCTTCGAGACGGCACACCCGTGGATTCAGCACCGTCCGCAGGTGAGCTAGGGGCGACGAGGTATCAGGGTTCAGGTTTTCAGGTGTCAGGGGAGCGGGGCTGTCAGCAATCAGAAACGCCACTCTGAGCGGAGTGAAGAGTCTGGTCGCGAGCAGGACTAGCGTCGCTTTGCGTGAATCCAGATGCTTCGCTCAAGCTCAGCATTGCGAGGGCGTCACGCTTCGAGGGCGATCTTGCGCACGGGGCCGTCTGGTCGGTACTCGTCGAGGATGGCGGTGGTCTCTTGAGACAGGGCCTCGCCGCTCTCTCGCTGTTTGGCGAGAAGGTCTAGGGAAAAATCGGATAGAGCAGGCTTGATCCTCAACTCCTCGGGCATGTAGCGCATGCAGCGGCGCATCATCACCTGGGCCGGGCGGTTGGTCTTCTCGGTGCATCCATAGGCGAAGGGGCACATGTAGGCGTAGCACTTGGTCGTTTCGCGATAAATGGGCGGCACCCGACTCGTGGATGGCGGCATGTGCGTGGTGAGAAACTCCTCCAGAGGCTTGTCCAACTGTGAAGGCAGAGGGCTGGAGTTTCGATGCATAGCGTAACCCTTCTCCGTGTTCATCGTCTGCATCGACGCTGTCCCACACCGATACAGAGCAACTGCGAGGTCTCGTCCAGGGGAGTTGGCGTTCAGGCATGTTCGATACTCGAATGCCAACAAATGTGCTGAACAAAGACTAAATTCTTTCTAAGAAAATAGCAATGCTTATTCAAGGGGTTTCAGGTCGAGTTTTCTGAGCATGTTAGAGGCCAGTGGGTCTGAACATGCGGCCACACATCGCGATGCTGAGTCTGGGCGAAGCATCTGGTTGACACTTGAGCAACCGCTGTCCTGCTGACGACCAAACCCTTCGATTGCGATCTCAGCGTGGCGTGTCCCCACACTCGACACCTAATCCACTCGCATGTGTCGAATCGTCGGACTCAGCGCTCCCAGCCAGACCACCACCGCCAGCATCAGCAGCGAGCCTGCGGTTATTGAGATCGGCCAGCTATACAGGTCTGCCAAGATGCTCAGCGGCAGCGCGCCGAGGTAGTGCAGCGCCGCGCTTATCAGCATCAAGCTCATTACTCGGCCCCTCATGGCCGGCGGCGTGGATAGTTGAAGCACCGTCGTCATCACCGATATGAACCCGGCGAAGCCCATGCCCACGAAGAACATGATCGCCAGTGAGACCAGATACCAGGTTGACCAAGCCAGCAACAACAAAGAGGCTCCGAACAGGGTGATTGTGCCCAGAAGGAGCCAGTTTTTGTGGCGCGAGTTGCCCAACGCCGCCAGAGCAAGGTTGCCGACCAGGGAACCGGCTCCCGACGCTGACAGCAGCAGCCCCGCTCCCGCGGCATCAAGGCTCAGGACGTCCTTGGCGAAGGCGGGGAGTATCTGTAAGTAGGCCGCGCCGAACAGCCCGAAGGCAAAACCCATGCCCACGATGCTGAATACTACTGGCGTCCGAGCGGTGAATTTCAACCCATCCATCAGGTTGCCCAGGACGTTGGCTTCGGCGGCTGAATCGTGAGATCGAACTTTTTGCATTGTCCAGAGATGGACGACCGTCAGTCCGGAGCAGGCAGCGTTCACATACAACGCTTCGCCGATGCCCGCAAACTCGACGATTACTCCCGCCACCGATGGGGCGAGGATTCGTGTTCCGTTGAACACTGCCGAGTTGAGAGAGTTGGCGTTCAGAATGTCGTCGCGCTCGACCAAATCGGCGACTATCGCCATGCCGGCAGGCATGAGAAAACCTTGAATGGCCCCGAGAATCGTGGCGACGATGTACACGTGCCACATCGTTACTGAATTAGTTATCGTCAGGGTCGCAAGCAGCACGATAACGAGGGTCACCACCGTCTGACTGATTATCAGAAACTGACGTCGGTCGAGGCGGTCGGCGGCGATTCCGGCAAGGGGCATGAGGATGAGGTTGGGCAGTCCGTACAGAAAGATGACCAACCCAAGCTGCGAGCCGGAGTCTGTCAGGTCAAGGACTAGCCATCCCAGGATGAGGAACTGCATCGCGTAGCCGGACGACTGCCACAGCATGCTGTAGAAGTATTTTCGGAATTCTCCGTGACGCATAGCCACGAACATCTGGAGCTTTGGACTGAGGTTTCCTGTCCGAGGGACCAATTAAACGCCTGATCAGATAGAGTTGGACGCGATGTTATATCGGGGCATGGGTAGATGCAACGGGCGGATTGCCGGACAAAGTAGTTTAGAGGCCTGGTATCAGAGACAACCGTGATCTAATGACGACCAGACCCTTCGACTGTGGTCTCAGGGTGGCGAATAATCAGGTGGATTCATGGTGCGTCACCACATAAGAATCGCCCAGGACGCTGATGGCTGAAAGCTGATTGCTGACAGCCTATCCCCTGACACCTGAATATCTGACTTCCCGGCGCTACCAGCCGAGGGCGTAGCCGATGTTGCCCTTTGCCGACACCGCTCCCTGGATCAGGCCAGTGTCCTTGTGGAATCGGATGGCCATCACCTTGCCGTGCTGCCACGGGTTGTTTTTGACCATCTCGTGTCCTCGACCCTCCAGCTTGGAGAACACGTCCTGATCGATTCGGGACTCGGCGAACACGCGACCGGCGAACGCTTCTCGCGGATAGAACGACGACGGGAAATGCACCGAGTGTACCGTCGGGGCGTCCAACGCCTCCTGAAGCTCCATGCCGAACTCGACATAGTTAAGGAAGAACTGGAGCGTCCACTGGTCCTGGGCGTCGCCTCCGGGAGTGCCGAACACCATGTACGGCTCGCCGTCCTTCATCACCAGCGATGGCGTGAGGGTGGCGCGAGGCCGCTTTCTTGGGGCCAGGGCGTTGGGCCTGTCGGAGTTCAAATAGAACATCTGGCCACGGGTCCCCAGAGGGAACCCCAGCCCTTCGATGACCGGAGAGGTCCCCAGCCATCCGCCGCTGGGTGTCGCGGCGACCATGTTGCCCTCCCTGTCCACGGCGTCCAGGTGGGTCGTGTCGCCGACGTGGGCATGGTCGAATCCCAGGTCCTGAACGTCTCTGGGGCCGATTCCCAGAGCGCGGCGGTTGTCCTCTGCCACGGACGCCATTGCGTACTCGGGCACTCCGCCGCCCAGATCGCCGGGCCGGAAGTCCAGGGACGCGGTTTCGCCGACCAGCGCTCGCCGTCCCACCGAATAGTCCTCGGACAGGAGCATGTCGATCGGAGTTTCGTCGAATTGAGGGTCGCCGTAGTAGGCGTCGCGGTCGGCGAAGGCCAGCTTTGCGGACTCGACGACGGTGTGAAGATATTCGGGCGTGTTGTGGCCCTGGTCCTGAAGGTCGAAACCCTTGAGGATGGCAAGCTGCTGGAGGAACACAGGCCCCTGAGTCCAGGGCGGGCACTTGAAAACGTCCAGTCCTTTGTACTCGTAGGTTACTGGCTGTTCGATGGTGGCCTCCCACTCGGCCATGTCTTCTTCGGAGAGCAGTCCGGCGTGGGCCTCGCCGCTGGCATCCATGACCGGGTTTTCTCGAATGAACTCTGCTATGCGCTTGGCGATGGGGCCTTTGTAGAAGGCGTCTCGGGCGGCCTCAATGCCAGCGACCCTGCCCTGAGACTTGGCGGCATCTTCAGCATCGCACATGATCCTCATGGACTTGCCGAAGTCGGGGTTTTTGATGATGTCACCCACCTCTGGGGCCTTCCCTCCGGGGAGGTAGATGGCGGCAGTAGAAGGGTAACGACTGAGGAAAAGCTCGGAGAACTGCTCCAGCCTGTCGTGCAGGCTCTGATAGACTGGATACCCGTTTTCGGCCAGTTCGATGACTGGTTGGAGTATCTCGGAGAAACTCATAGTGCCGAACCTGCTGACGGCGGCGGCCCATGCTCCGACGGTTGCGGGGACGGTTGCGGGGAGATAGCCGTCACCTGGGATCAGGTCAACGCCGTTCTGGCGGCACCACTCGATGGTGAACTCTTTGGGAGACCATCCCATACCGCTGACGGCGAATGTCCTGCGCTCCTTGGCGGAGTATATGAGAGTGGGGACCTCGCCTCCGATGCCGTTGCTCTGAGGTTCCAGTAGATTCAGGCAGAAGCACATAGTCGCGGCGGCGTCGATGGCGTTGCCGCCCTGCTCCATGATGCGGAAGCCTGCGGCGGTCGCCAGATAGTGTCCTGAGGTCACCACGCCCCTGGTTCCCATTATTGTTGGTCGGGTCGTGAACTCTGCCATATTTACTCCTCTAGCTTTGTGCCCCACTTCCAGATGTGCCCGCCGCTTCCGGCGGCTAGTCCGCTGTCAAGGCTTGTAAAAACCACCGCTCTGAGCGAATCTGACGAAGTGGTTGTTTTCTGTTGCGCCCAGGTCGCGCCGCCGTCGGTGGTGTTCAGAATGATGTTCTTGGAACCAACCGCCCAGCCGTTCTGAGCGTCGAAGAAGAAGATTCCGATCACGTCTTCCTCAGTGTTGCTGGTCTGCTGAATCCAGGTGGTCCCGCCATCGGTCGTGTGGAGGATTATGCCGTCACTTCCAGAGGCTGCGCCGTTGTTGGCGTCAATGAACCACACGCTATTCAGCAGTTCGGCTACTGTGCTGTTCTGCTCCGTCCAGGTGGTGCCGCCGTCGGCGGTGTGGACGATCGTCCCCGACCATCCCACGGCCCAACCATTCTGGCCGTCATCCAGCATCACGATATCCATCAGGTCCTGTCTGGTATTGCTTTCCTGTTTGGCCCAGGAGACTCCGCCGTCGGTGGACATGTAGATTCCACCAGTATCTGACACAACCCAACCGGTGGTAGCGCTGATGAAATCTATGCCATCCAGCGAAAACACGCCCTTGATGCCTTCCAATTGATTCCAGGTCGTTCCGGCGTCGGTGGTGTGCATCAAGGTGCCTGCCGTCCCCACCACCCAGCCTTGCGAGGCGTCGATAAAGGAGACAGATGTGAAGTTGATGGCAATGCCAGTCTTCTGGAGCGTCCAATCCAGACCGCCGTTGGTCGTGTAGCCGATGCCCCCGTCAGTTCCGACGATCCAGGCGGTGTTAGCGTCCACCATGGCCATATCATTGAGTCCCAACAGGCGGCGGCTTATGACCTGGTCCCTCGGCGGGAATTGGGGAAGGATATTCCACAGCAGAGGTCCGGAGGCTGCCGGCTGAGACGCGGCAGAAGTCGACGGCGTATCCTCAGAGTCCGTGGAGTCTGCGCCACTACACGCGGCCAGAACTCCAGCGACCATCAATAGGAGCAACAGAGACAATAGCGTGTAATGTTTCATAGTGGAGCGATTATACTCTCGGCGCATTTTAGAGCGCAATACGTCGATGGAATTGGGGACGCCAATCGGGAGTTTTACACA
>JASLRP010000169.1 GCA_030743915.1 SAR202 cluster bacterium
AAATTACGAGGTTTCCTGACGGTTAACCACGTCAGTTATTATGACCATAGAATTCGTGTTTTTGGTCGGATGCGCCAGGCGATTTTGATTCGATAATTTGTGAACCGTAGTTTGATACCCGGCCACCGACCATCCCGCAAAATCCACTATACATCAGGGGGGGTTGCCAAACAGTTGCCATGACTGAAACCGGGCAATTTGAAGGATAAACCGCCATCGGAATGCTGGACGGAGAGGGTTATTATGGTCTAGCCAGACTGCAATGTCACTAATTCGACTGTCAGAGACCCGCCTACAACGCGAAATTAGAACTTGCTGACAGCGATGTAGAATGAAAGGCCGCTGGCCAGGAGTATCAGAGGATTGAATGTCGCGCCAGAGGACACCGTGATGACCGTTATTGCGGTGAACATCGAGAAACCTGCGACAAGCTTGAGACGCCGACCTCGTTTTCGATTTACGGCCAGGCTGATTCCCTCGCCCACCAATAGGCCCACACCAGCCACTGCTCCTGCGGTTACGACGTTGACGATGCTCAACCCAAGACCGGTGTTGAATAGGAAGATGTACACGAACGAAGTGATGATGCCGCCAACCGCGGCGATGCCGATTCCTGCGCCGAGGCCCCGGAGCAAAAAGCTGGTTGACACATCGAAAGTTGGGATGGGTTTTACCTGAGCGCAGTCAGGACAGCGCACGCCCACCGGTGCGTGAACCATGCACCGAGGGCATACGGACTCACCGCATCTGCCGCAGGCGAGGTTAGACTCGGTTGTTGGATGTCGGACGCAGAATCTTGCTTCGGCCATGCATACTACCTTCGAGGAATCTAGGAAATTCGGGTGGACCAGCGGCGCCTTGTGAATTCTACAACGCTTGAGCTTCGATTGTGTTTGGAGTTCTTCAACCCTAATTGAGAATCATCCACTGGGACTGCGTTCGGTCCACGGCGATCTTCTTGGCACGTCGCGGTCCCATATCAGGCGGCGGGGCAGCACGGCGACCAGTGACACGTCGTCCTCTGGCCGTTCCCAGTTTGCTGTCAGTCGCTTGGCCATCAGTATTATTCCGATGCACACTGACATCGCAACGATTTCAAGGGGCCGGTCGAACACATATGTCAAAATAGGCAAAGCGATCATCGCCACGAACGTCCATAATCCGGTGTCCTTGTACACCAGCTTGCCAATGACTCCGATCACCACGGCCATTATCAGCATTTCCTGCAGCAGGAAAAATCCAACCACAAGCCCTATCGCCGTTGCGACGCCTCTGCCCCCGGTGAATCGCATGAACGGCGACCAGTTGTGCGCCACCACTGCCACCAGGCCCGCCGTGACCGGCACGCCGAGAGGGACGTCCAACGCGCGCCCGATGACCACAGGCAAGGTTCCCTTGACCAGGCAGTCGAACGTTCCCAGCGTAAATCCGCTGATGGTTCCCACGTGCACCATTACGTTGGTTGCGCCCGCGTTACCGGAACCATATCGGCGAATGTCGATATCCTTCAGATAGCGCGCGACGAGGTAGGCCGACGGGACAGACGCCAACAGGTATGCGCCCAGGATGAGCAGGACGGATTCAAGCATTGCGCCCATCAATCATGACGCCCGTCAGGGCGCGCTGGGCGACGAGGCCACGTTCCAGGTTGGCGTGCCTTCCTGGACACTGGGAATTTTGCATTCTGCCTCAGTTCGTTTCGGGGTTACATCACCTGGTCGCTGATATCTCCGATTTAACGGCTCTGAGCCGCTCCACAGTTGACATCGGCGGGCCGACGGTTCCGGGTTGCGGCTCTCCGGGGTTTCCAGAGGCGTGGTAGTCGCTGCCGCCGCAGGGCACGATTCCGATATCGTCTGCAATCTCTTTGAGGTAGGATACCTGGTCAGGGGTGTAGTCGCCGTAGAACACCTCCATCCCCTCCAGGCCACGTTCCCTCAGATTCTCAACTGTCTTCCGCAGGCTGGCGACGTCGCCTCTGTCTGATTTCGTCTGTGAGTAAGTGGGATGGGCCATGACGGGCAAAGCGCCATTTTTGACCAACAGTCCCACCGCATCCTCAGGCGTCAGCTTGGGGCGTTCGACGTAGGCCGATCCGTTGCGGCCGATGTACCGATCGAACGCCTGCTTGGGGAACTCGATGTACCCGGCCTCGACCATCGCCTGGGCTATGTGAGGCCGGCCGATGGCTCCGCCATCGGAGATTTCCTGGACCCGCTCCCACGAGATATTCAGGCCCAGGCTGTTGAGTTTTTCGACCATCAACTCTCCCCGATTGTGACGGCCCTTGCGGAACCCTTCCAGAGTATTCTGAAAGTCCTGGTCGCTGGTGTCGATGAAATATCCCAGCACGTGAATTTCGGAGCCTGGAATGTCGGTGCTCAACTCAATGGCAGGGATGATGGTCAGGTCTGGATGGGCTTCAGCGGCGGCCATCGCCTCGGGAAGGCCCTCCGTTGAATCGTGGTCGCTGACGGCGATGACTTTGAGGCCCCTGGATGCGCACAGGTTCACAAGTTCAGTGGGCGTGAGCGTGCCGTCAGAGAATGTTGTGTGCAGGTGAAGGTCGACTTCAATCATATGGTGTTCTGTCCGTTCCGGCGTTGGTTGAACGCGCTGCATTGGTGTTTGGCAATTACTCTTCAGTATCGAGTTGAACACACAATGGCTCTGGATTCAACCTGAATCTGGGCGGCAACAGGTGGATTTGCTCTGAATTTGAAAATAAAAAACGAGGAAGAGGGTTGAGGTTCCTCTTCCTCGATGTATTTACAGCGCCGGGTCCGAAATCGGGCCTACCGGGCGTATTCGACTGAGCGGCTCTCCCGGATGACCATGACCTTGATCTGGCCGGGATATACCAGGCTTTCCTCGATCTTCTTTACGATGTCGCGGGCCATCTTGGACGCGAGAACGTCGTCGATGGTGTCAGGCTGCACCATGACCCTGACCTCGCGGCCCGCCTGGATGGCGAAGCACCTTTCAACGCCGTCGAATTCACGTGCGACCTTCTCCAGCGCTTCCAGGCGTTTCATGTAGTTTTCCACGGTGTCCTTGCGGGCGCCGGGACGAGCCGCGCTGATGGCGTCAGCGGCGGCCACGATGAACGCCTCGGTGCTGGTCATCACGTCGTCGTGATGCTCGGCGATGCAGAGGCATACCTTGGCGGCGACATTGTGTTTGGCGGCGACTTCGGCTCCGATCTCGGCGTGGGGGCCTTCGACCTCGTGGGTCAGAGCCTTGCCGAGGTCGTGCAGCAGTCCGCCGGCCTTGGCGAGTTTTACGTTGGCGCCCAACTCTGAGGCGATCATCCCTGCGATGTGGGAGACCTCAAGGCAGTGCTGGAGCACGTTTTCGCCGTAGCTGTAGCGGTATTTGAGCCGCCCCAGAAGTTTGATGACCTCTGGATTGAGCCCTCTGACTCCGGCATCGAAGATGGCTTGTTCGCCGCTCTTCCAGATGGAGTCGTCAACTTCTTTCTGTGACCGTTTGACCATCTCCTCAATGCGGGCGGGATGTATCCGTCCGTCAGCGATTAGCTTGGTAACGGCCAGTCGGGCCACCTCTCGCCTGATGGGGTCAAAGCACGAGAGTGTGACTGCTTCGGGTGTGTCGTCGATGATGAGATCGACGCCGGTATTCTTTTCGATTGCTCGTATGTTGCGTCCTTCGCGGCCTATCAAACGGCCCTTCATGTCGTCGCTGGGCAATGGCACGGTCGTAACCGTGATCTCAGAGACGACTTCAGCGGCCATGCGGTGAATGGATGTGGCGAGGATGCGCGCCCCTTGTTCCTGGGCGCGTTCGTTGGCTTCTTGTTCCAGATCACGATACCGCCGTGCGATATCGTGTTGGGCATCATCCTCGGCCTGGCGCATCAAGATGTCTTTGGCTTCGCCGATGGTCAGTTCGGCGACCTCTTCTACCTTGACGATGGCCTGTTCTTTCAGGCTTTCTAAATCGGACTGTAGTTCCTCTGCTTTGTCTTCCAGATTGGTGAGATTCCGCTCCCGTTTCTCGATGTTGTTTCCACGACGTTCGAGATTCTCTTCGCGGTTCGCCAGACGGCGCTCGGAGCGTTTTATCTCCGACCGCTGTTCTCTTATCTCTGTCTCACCTTCTTTACGCAGTTCGAGGGATTCTTCTTTCGCCTCGATGAGGATTGCACGGCTCTGTTCCTTCGCATCCTCAACAATGCGAGTGGACTCAGATTCGGCCCGTCCGATGCGCTTTTGGCTCACAAGGCTTCGACCGTAATAACCGGTCCCAGCCCCGATTGCTAGACCACCAAGGGCGGCGAGCAGCGCAATAATAAATTCCACGCGACTAACCTTCCTTGTAACGAGTTACTCAGGATGCCTTTTTCAGGCCCTAAGTATAAACTCATGTTATAGTCAGCGTTGGGCAGTGTCAAGCAAGCGAATACCCTAAGACAGTGCCGTGCTGACACCAGCGCCAGGTAGGTTATCCAGTATTTTCGTGATGGAATACCTGCGGTTGAGCACGTAAAAATGCACGCCTGGGACATTGTTTGCCATCAGTTCCTGGGCCTGGCGCAGGGTGTGTTCGATGCCGATCTGCCGCACCGCTCTGTTATCGTCGGCATGCTGTTCCAACTGCCTGTCCAGATCGGCGGGAATGGTGGCGCCGCTCAGGTCGGTGATTCTCCTGATCTGTGAGGCGTTGAGGATGGGCATCAGCCCCGGAATGATGGGCACATCAATTCCCGCTCGGCGCGCGCGGTCAACGAAATCGTAGTAGTAGTCGTTGTCGTAGAATAGCTGTGTGATGAGAAATTCCGCTCCCTGGTCAACCTTCATTTTGGTGTAGCGCAGGTCAGAATCGAGATCAGGCGACTCTGGATGGCCCTCGGGATAGCAGGCCGCAGCGATTCCGAAATCGAAGTTCTCTCTGGCGTGCTGAATGATATCGGTTGCGTGAGCAAACCCGCCTTCAGCAGGCACGAAGCTATCGGAGCCTCGAGGCGGGTCTCCACGGAGGAGGATTACATTCTCGATACCCTCGGACTCGAACCGCTCCAGAACACCGTGAACAAATTCCCTGGTCTGGGCCGCGCAGGCGACATGACCCATTACGGTCATGCCCGATTCTCGATAAGCGCGCACGCACAACTCCACCGTCAGACGCTGGGTGGACCCGCCAGCGCCGTAGGTGATGTCGATGAAGTCTGGTTCGTAACGTTTAAGAGAATCGATAGTGTTGAATAGCCGCTCGACGCCCTGTTCATCTTTCGGAGGGAAGAATTCGAAAGACAAGGTTCGTTTATTGTCAAGAATGTTTTTAATCTTCATATCAGACCTCAAATTTGTTCGGGCGACCCTTGGGGAGAGAATAAGAAAATATTAGCATATCGCGCGCCATTGGGACCTGAATTGCGCCGAACCCAACCTGTCTTTATGACGGACGAACCTTGACAAGGCCAGCGAGTCACCTTGATACTGACGTGATAATAAAACCCCTGGGCTGCGTCGGACGTAATGGTTTTAGGAAGCGCAGTCACAGGCAACAATCGGTCGGGGAGAGGCGTTGCGACGTATCAGTGTTTTGTCGTTGGTGGTATTTTTTGTAGTGGCCTGCTCGAATGAGCCAGCGCCGACTCCGGTCCCGTCAACTCAGACTCCCATTCCGACTGCCACACTGACCGCAACTGCGACTGCCACGCCGGTCCCGCCAACGGTCACGCCCGCTCCCACTGCGACCGTCACCCCGACGCCTGAGCCGACGATCACGCCCACACCCACGCCGTCGCCCACTCCCGAAATCCCGACGCCCACGCCGACTTTCTCCCCAGGCGCGGTGATACTGCCGACGGTGGAGATTCCTGTTCGCACCCCCACTCCAACGCCGACCAGCGAAGAGTTGCTGTCCAGACAACTGGACGCCATCGGCTTCAGAACGTCGTTGATCCGTGACCTGTCGGCCCGAGGGCCGGTGGATCGGGAACTGCTCACCAAACCGGAGCTTGAGACTCTGTTGTTGGAAGAGTTCGAGAAAGATCGGGACGACATACTGATCACCCAGGCGTTGTACGAGACATTGGGAGTAATCGAAGAAGGAACTGACCTCTTGGCCATGTTCTCAGAAGTGTTCAGTGACATAGTTCTAGGGTTCTTCGACACAGATGAAAACAAGCTGTATGTGGTGGCCGATCAAGAAGCTTTCGAACCTGCGGACGTGCTGACAGTTTCTCATGAGTTCGTTCACGGGCTTCAGCAGTTGCACTTCGATATCAAAGGAATCAGGGAGTCGATCAACCATAACTCTGACCAGTCCACGGCGTTCACCGCTCTGGTTGAGGGGGACGCCACGCTGTCCCAATTGCTGTACATGTTTGAACATATGGACGAGGAAGAGCAGGCTGCCGCGCAGGGCGCGTCCGCTGCTGATGATGTCAGCGCATTCCTGGCAGCGCCTATTGTGATACAGCGGTCTATTGCCTTCCCGTATGTGGAGGGCCCGCCGTTTGCCATCGACCTGTTCCTGCGGACTTCGGATTTTGAAGAGGTCAACGCGGCGTACGAGTACGTGCCGCGATCGACCGAACAGATCATTCACCTGGATAAATGGGATGCCAGAGAGGAGCCGGTTGAGGTCCGTCTGTCAGATATCGCCGCTACGCTGGGCGAGGATTGGACAGAGTTGGACAGAGGCGTGCTGGGCGAACTGTTCATCCGGTCGTACCTGGAATCGGGCATTGGACGTGGGTCGGCAACATCCAGTTCCGCTGCCGCGGGCTGGGGAGGCGACCAGTATGTGCTGTTAGAGAATGAAGCAGGCCAAAGGCTATTCGCAAGCAAAATTGTCTGGGACTCCCAGCACGACGCAGCCGAGTTCTTCCTGGCATATCAGGACCTGGTGGAATCCAGGTTGGGCGGCTCCTGGGCGGAGGCTCCGGCCATCGAATCCACACTGATTATGGAAACCCTCCAGCAACACGCGCTGATAAACCTGGATGGGACGGTCACGGCGATTGTGCTATCGCCAGACATGGCTACCCTGGACATCGCGGTTGCGAGTATTCGGTTCAACGTCGTAGCGTCTTCCACTGATGCCGGGACAGGTCAGAGTCAGGTTGAGCCTGTCACCGAATTCGCTGAAGGTATTTTTCAAGTCAATAGAGACATTCAACCAGGGACATATAGAAACAGTGATTCGTCCTCGGGATGCACCTGGACGCGACTCTCGGGGCTCGGAGGCGATGTCGAAGACATCATTACCAATGGAGTCACATTTGAGGGATCAATTGTGACTATTAGCGGTGACGATGCAGGGTTCGAGTCCGACGGGTGCGGTGTGTGGACAAGTGTTGCCGAGACTGATCAAAGTCAGAATGGCCCTGTCATCGAATTCGGTGGAGGCGCTCATCGGGTTAATATGGACATTCAGCCCAGGACATACAAAAACAGTGATTCGTCTTCAGGATGTTCGTGGACGCGGCTCTCGGGATTCGGTGGTGATCTCAACGATATTGTCACCAGCGGATTCACATTTGAGACAACAATCGTGACCATTAGCAGTGACGATGTAGGGTTCGAGTCTGTTGGATGTGGCGTTTGGACAGATGTTGCGGAGACCGATCAGAGTCAGATTGAGCCTGTCGCCAATTTCGGCGGAGGCGCTCATCAGGTCAACAGGGACATTCAGCCCGGGACATACAAAAACAGTGTTTCGTCTTCGGGATGTTCCTGGTCGCGGCTCTCAGGGTTCAACGGCGAGTTCGAAGACATCATTGACAACGAATTCACCTTTGAGGTCACAACCGTGACCATTAGCGGTGACGACATAGGGTTCGAGTCCGAAGGGTGTGGCTCGTGGGAAAAAGTCGAAAACTAAACCGCCAACTGTGAGACGCTTGTTCGGGTGAAGCCTGATGGCGATTGCGGTGGCTCCAGGGGTGGGAGCTTTTACCAGATTGGGTTGGTTGTCGCCATGCTGAGTCGAGGCGAAGCATCTGGTTGCGTATGGAACAGCGCCCGTCTTTCTACGAGAGATATAGTCAAATCTGGTGTATGAGTAAAGGGTGAATTAGGCGGTCCCTTTGAGCGCGGGACGTAGAGTCGGAATGATGCCGACGTGGACGCCTCAGTATCCCAAACCAGTAATCGGAGAATGGCATTTCTGGAGGAGATGGTTGTTCTTGCTGTACTGGCGTGCCTTGATTAGGCGCCGGGGAAACGTCGTGATCGCCCAGTGTCTGGCCTCGCCGACCGATTTTTACCAAAAGGAGCCTTGAAATGGTTGCCAATCGCCGTTCCAGTATAGACATCGTCGCGGACATTTTGCGTCTGGGAGAATCGAACAAGACCAGGGTGATGTATCAGGTGAACATGAGCCACGCCCAACTGGAGTCTTACTTGATTTTCCTGATAGACCGCAATCTGATCGAACAGAAAACCGATCCGGTGGGCAAGTCTGTGTACTCGCCAACGGAGCAGGGCCAGGTGCTGCTACAGCATATCGAGAGAGTTCAACTCATGATGGGGAGCGACAGCTA